>NZ_JBWQOJ010000016.1:0-68386 GCF_056591795.1 Maritimimonas sp. 2210JD6-3
ATTGAATCAATATTATTTCAATGGGATGGGTTGTGAATTGCTTTCAGTTCCTTAATTTTATGGAGGATTCACAGGAATCAGTAAAAGAATAATTGCTGTTGCAACGTTGTGAATTGCTTTCAGTTCCTTAATTTTATGGAGGATTCACAGGATTTTTGGATTTTTCTTGGTTTTTGCTTCGGTTGTGAATTGCTTTCAGTTCCTTAATTTTATGGAGGATTCACAGGAATTAATGAAATTTTTTAGAAAAGGTTTGCGTTGTGAATTGCTTTCAGTTCCTTAATTTTATGGAGGATTCACAGGTATCCAGATGACTTAGAGAAGGCTTGGAATGTTGTGAATTGCTTTCAGTTCCTTAATTTTATGGAGGATTCACAGGTCAACTCTGTTTTACTACTACCGTTTTCAAGTTGTGAATTGCTTTCAGTTCCTTAATTTTATGGAGGATTCACAGGAAATATTCCTTCTTCATATTCTGCGCTCTTGTTGTGAATTGCTTTCAGTTCCTTAATTTTATGGAGGATTCACAGGATACTAGCTGTAACAAGCTGGTATCCTGTTTTTTATAGGATTCTATAGAATTTAGTAAATTCTACCAACCAATGAACTTCTATTGTGCTTACTCCAATAATTGCCGTTTCTATTCATAAGATGCTGAAACGAGTTCAACATGACAAATTTGTCAAAAAAGTTCTAATTGTTGTGAGGGTGGTTCTAAATCTGCTTCCTTTTGGCCATGAAACAACTCCATCATGCCGAACTGTTTATCGGTGATCTGCATTATACAGACCTTTCCCTTTTTAGGAAGTGCATTTTTGGTACGTTTAATATGTACGGTAGCATTTTCACGACTTGGGCAAAAACGTGTATAAATACTAAATTGAAACATGCCAAAACCATCATCTAACAGATTTTTACGAAACTTAGTGGCTGCTTTTCGTTCTAATCTGGTATCTGTAGGTAGATCAAAAAATACCAATACCCACATACATCTATATTGGTTTAAACGGGTTAAGTAAGAGTCCATAACTTATTTGCATACTAACTCATAAATGTTTCCATAGAGGCTTTTAATTCTGGATATAATAGTTTTCGCCTACTTCCCTCAAAACATTCATATAAACTGGCTGTCGTTCGGCTCATGGCATTCATGAGCGGACTTCGTTTACCATCTATAATCACATCTATAGCAGGAATCATCAGTAAATCGGATTTGATATTGGTATTTAATTCATTGATGTTGCAACCTGTTTCCACGATGTCATAAACTAGAGCATCCACAAAGGATCGATAGGGTTCCATCACATCGTCTGCCAAACAAAAGGCATTGTACTTGTTGTGATGAAAAATACCAACAGAAGGTAATAAACCACTACTAACCAAAGCTCTTGCTGCTACAGCACGTAAAATGGCATAACCATAATTGAGTAGATTATTTGGGGAAACACCTTTTTGGTTACGGCTAAAACCATCAATATCAAACAGATTCTGAAAATAAAAGGCTGCTGCCAAGGCCTCCTGATTACCAAAATCACCACTTTTCACATCTTTGGCGTAACGTTTTAGTCGCAAGGCATTTTTACCCCTTGCCAAAAAATGGTTGGCTTGATTTTCAATTTTAGCGGTTACAGTTTGTTGCCATAATTGTTTTTTTAAAGGCACACTGGCATTGAGCTGATGACGCATGCGTTCGGTCTGTTCACTATGGCCTACCAAAGGCTGCAAAAAAGAACAGGGCAAATGTTGTTTGTCACAAGTAATTACAGCCGTTTTATTTTGCACTAATTTCATTAACAAGCCATTGGTAATGGTAATCTGTGGGTCTTCTAAGACCACATAGCCCAAATCTTCAATGGGGATGGTAGCTTCCTTTTTATCCTCTTCAGGGAAGTTAACCACCAACTGTTCGTTTTTGGTGCTGAGATAGGCTGGGTTACCAAAAAAGAGGGTGCGTTTTATCATAATCTAATTTATTCTCCTATTTTCACAATTTCTCCTAGATGATTTAATCTAATTTTTGTTACTCTCTCTAAATGTGAATTCGATTGAAACCGTTCCCATGAAATTCCTCTTAATTCTTTTTCATTTCTTGTAACAGTCGTTTCAATATGATGCCTGAAATCTACTTGAAAAACACCTGCGTTATTTTTTGATAATTTTTGAACCCTAAACAGTTTTTCACTAATTAATTTTCTCTTCTTTTTATCAAAAAAGTCTATTTCATTTTCTTCTTGTGGATTAGGTGAATGTTTTAAATCAAACACAAACAAATCGTTAATTTGCATTGAAAACTGAAACTTGCCTAGCTCTATATCATCTCTTCTTTCTATAATGGGCGTTGGCTTTCCAGTAAGTTCTATATTGAGCAAGCCTATTTTTACGGCATCCCAAAACGAGATAACTTTATCGTGATATTTACCATCGTCATCCTTATAAATCAGGGCGTGATGGTTTTTTCCGAGAATAACATAACCATGCCTTATTTTCTCAACTTTGCTTTCATCGGAAACGGTTACGGTTTTTAGTAGCATTCCGTTTTTTAGACAGATAGGATCATCGGTTAGATTTTTGAAGGCTTCCTTAATTTTCCCATCATGTTGCTGAAGCCGTTCCTCTAAAACCCTTTTGGATTCTCCATCTATGGTTTTTTTCAATTGTGCAGTAGTAATGTTTTCATTAACAGTTACTCTCTTGGTGTTTATCCATTCATATACCGCTACTTCACCTATTGGTTCATTTTTATAAACTATTGGCACTTTTTTGAGTGTTTTTGTGGTGAAAGCCAATTTGGCATCATTATCAAATTTAGAAAGATGCTCCTCAAGTAATATTTTAATTTTAGGATTAACGATTAAGTTTAGCTGTTCTTCTGTTAGTTTGTTCAACTTTACTTTTTTATGTGCTATTCGCTTAATGCGTCCCATAACGGTGTCTTCGTGCAATCTAGCTCTTGGTACCCATGTAATTTGTTCTTTTCCGTTTTTTGGGCGGTTAATGGTCTTGGTCAATACCTTACTGTTTTCCTTTTTGAAGGAAACAAAAATGTCTTCAAGATGTTTTTTGGCCGCTACCCTAACATTAGGTATAGCACATTCAATAACATTGCCTTGGTGCTCGGCAAATTCTTTTAACGAAAATCTGCCTTCTAAAAAGTCTTCATAGTTCTTGAGTTCCTCTGAGGACAATATTCCTTTTTTATACTGATAGATTTTATTGAGATTATTGAGCTTAAATATTATTTTCTGGTCAGTAAGGGCACATATCAAGGCATCTACTGCGTGGTGCCTGTGGTCGTCTCGTTTGCTCCAATCTTTTATAATCTCAAATGTTTTGGTCTGTCCATGGGTTTTAATCGTCTTTTCTTCAACTTGCCCAATGGCTTTATAGGTATCGAACGTCAATTCTTGTAGGAGATGCTTTAACTCCCATTCATCTCGTAAGAAATCGGTCACTTGTCCAGTAGTAGTATAAACTTTTGGGCAAACTGTTTTCAACATTTTCACAGCTTCTTTTGCGATATATTGTGAATCTTTTTTCATACGTTCTACAAAATCGGAAGGAATATCTTCGCCCTTACGCAATAGATTTTCAAATTTTGTTCGGGTAATACTGCCTTTACCATCTTTGTACAAATCGTTTACTTTTGATGTGTATTGGTAAAGCGTCTTCTCTCCTTTTGAAGCCATAAAATCGTAAGCGGTCATTTGTCCTTTATCTGAATTACAACTCCTATGCGAAATAATATAATTGCTCATCGCATTATTAAAAGTTCTTGATTTTGGTAAGATGTGCTCTATATCTGCATTACCAGTAAGCATATCGGTTCCCGTAATAGGATTGTTGCAGTAGAGACATTCTTGCGTGGTTTCTTCCCAAAGAATAAACCGCTTAACATCTCTACCATTTACCAACTTAAAACCATGTTTTTCCTTCAGTTCTTTCCTAATTCGGTCATTATTCTTTTTGTTTCGAGAACTGGATTGTGAAATGCGTTTTCTAGTTTTTGCGCTGTTTCTTAACTCTCTTGCAAGTTCAACGCGTATCTCATCAATTTTGCCATATGCGTCTATGGCTAGGTTAACCACATTGACAACTTGATTGAGAATTTGTTCCACAACAGGATTTCTTAATTCATTTTTATTCAGCTGTTTTAGTTTTGGTTGTAGGTCAATGGCTGTTTTATAACCACTATGGTCGTAACCCACGTTATCGCAAGCCTCACTATATCCAATTCCTTTCTCTAAATAGGGCAAAAGTTTTCTAATGGCTCTTGTTGACAGGTTTCCATAATCTGAAGGATAGCCAACCCTGTTTGAAATAATAGTGCTTTGTCGCTCTGTAAACCCAAAACGTTTCATTAACGTTGACACCACTTCTGTTTCGGAAGGTAACGAATAGGTGATGTGCCAAAGTTCAAACAGTCCTCCTTTTTCATCATTTGCGTCTAAATTGAAGTATAAATACTGTTCCGGATTTTCAACTCCCGCTTCTTCAAGAGCAATGTAAAGAATACCATAAGTTCTACTGCCATCTAATTCAGTAAAGTTTAAGTATATCCTGTCATTTCTACCATATCCTAAAAGGTTTTTTATTTTTGAAACCGATAGTTTGAATTTTCCGTTCAAGTCTTTACCTAACCAAAGTGCATTTTTTAGTTCCTGTTTTTGTTTAAATGAAGGTTTGAATTCTTCTCCATTTGGCGTTTTCCATGACAAATCATTTATCTTTTGCCAAATCCTGAAAAGTTCAAAATAAGGTGAACTTTTGTTAACAGCTTTATGGTGTTTTTCAAAAGGACATTCTGAAATTAATCCTTTTTGACTTTTAAGTGACCTTTGGTAGTAAATGGTTTTGTTGCGAATAGTGTCGTACAATGTGCCTTTATTGTCATCATTTTGCGAATTACCTGTTAAACTGCTATGATGCTTACTCTGCTCGTCCCAAATGCGGTCAAACTCTTCTATATAAGAACTTCTTTGATATGTTCGTTCGCGAATCAAGACATCAAAAGCGTTATTCCCTTTCTTAAGTTCTGAGTATAATTTTTGCCCAATAGTTTGTCCAGTCAATTCTTTTTCTAAAAGTGCTATGCGCTCTTTATATTCTGTTGAATTTTCTTCTTCTGAAATGGACTTTCTATTGCTTAAAAATCCTCTTCGTTGATTAAGAAGTATTAAAACACGCCCCAATTCTTTTAACGTGATTTTTTGGATTGCTGCCTTTGCTCTTAAGCCATAAAGCTCAATTGAATAAAGCTCAAACAAATCTGAAGTTGGGAACATTGCATTTTCCTTTAAAATTTTATGGAGTCTATCCCTTCTTGCCTTATATCTTTGGTTGTTTCGCCTTATTCCTCTTTTAACAGTTCTATCTAAGTTCTTACTTGCCGTATTGCCCGAATAAAATTTTCCATGAAAATCAGGGTCTTCAGGTACTATCCTAACAGCTAGTTTTTCAATTTTCTTTTTGTTATTTTCTTCTTTTATGATTGCTACGCCAACAGAAGACACACCTATGTCCAATCCTAATATTTTTTTCATATTTATATATTTATACTGTAAATATATTAATTCTATTTATATTTGCTAGTGTAAAAGATAAGACATAGGTGCACCTATGTCTAGAAAAAGTGTCCAAAGCTTTATCTTGGTATAATACTTGTCTTTTACTTTTTCACTTTCATACTTTGAATCTGAGGTTTACAGTATTTTGTGAATTGCTTTTCATTGAAAGAGTTTCTTTATTGGAACTCTTTCTCTTTTTAAAGCTAATTTTTATTTATCTTTTTCTATTACGGAAATCCACATTTGTTTTACAATTTTCTTTTACTATCTTTACATTACTGAAAGCAATTCACAATAAGGATTATTCCGTTGTGAAAACATTTAAGTTTGCCTCTCGACTTTAACTGGGAGGTTTTTTATTGCTGTAAAAAGTTATGAATTTGACTTGCTATTTTACACAGGAGTTCAAGTTAATAATTCTCACTTAAAAGATAAAAGGGGATTTTTCCTGTTTTTTTACAGGAAAAATCCCCTTTTTTAATATAACTATTGAAAATAGCTGTTAGGTTTTTAAGCATAGAAAATAACTTTATATTCAAAAACAATACCTACTTTTTGAGATTTTAAAAACACGTGTTTTTTCTAGTTCTTGTAAGCATTCGGTTAGTGTTTGTCGTTTTACACAATACTCTTTTAGTATAAATAACATTCAAGCTTCTTAATCACTATTTTCGAAATACTTATTTTTATTCTCAATACTTTTTGAGGAAGGCTACAAATGCGCAGCTTTTTTGCTTTAATATTGTAATAAAAAAATGCTTCACAATTAGGGAAGCATTTTTTTATTACAATATTTAGCGATAATCTTTATATTTTACTCTCTAATTGTTTTGCTAATTTACTATTGCTTGAAAACAACAACTCTTTTTGATTATTTATTTTTAAAGGTATTTTAACTCTTGCTGTTCCCCAAGCTAAAGTCATACTAATTATATTCTCTTGCTTTTTCTTAAAAGCAATTGAAAATGTTTTTAATGGTTCGGCTTTGTTAACTGGTACTTCAATCTTTGCTACATCAAATAATGGATCATATTGAAAAGCTCCATAGACATCTACGTTGCTGCTTAAAATAACTGTCCATAAATCTTTACTAGGAATGGTATATAATACATAGGTTCCTGCTTTTATTGCTTTACCACCAAAAATAACATCACTATAAAACTTTACTTCTGTAGCCTCATTTGCTCCTGTTCTCCAAACTTCATTAAAAGGAACAACACTACCGAAAATTTCTTCAGAATCTTCAACAGAAGGCCTTCCGTAAAGCACTTTTACTAAAGGTTTCGTTACTCTGTTCTCTCTGTAGTATGCTATATCGTGTGGTACTTTGTCTAAGCTTTCAAAATTTTGGGAAAAATGAAGGTACTTGATAATACTACTACTGATAAAATAATTTTTTTAATTAAATTTTTCATAGCTTATTTGTTGGGTTTGTGTAGTTAGACATTAATTTAACAACTGTGTTTTGAAAATTCCTATTATATATTATCTTAATTTACTTAGTTAAATAAAAATCAAGTCTTAATCATCAATATTCATTGCTAATGCATCTTGTTTTATAACATTAGTAAACTTTCTAGTAGCTGATACCGTTATTTTCGAGGTAATTACAAAATTTGATGTATAAAGGCGTAAGTTATAAGTACCCTCACCTATTTTCTCTTTATTTATACTACATTCTTTTCCCTTGTTACTTGCTGTATAAATAACCTCACTTGTTTTAGTATCTAAAATTTGATATTTGTAAAAATTGTCTGCAGATTCTAACTTCATATTATCTTCTCTTTCATCATCAATAATGGTCATTGCTACTGAACCATCTGGTGCATTAGTAACATATTTCATTCTTTTTGGCTGATTAGATAATTGAGCAAACGTAGTTGCGATTGTAAAAATAAATGTTGTAGTTAAGATTATCTTTTTCATAATTGTTTTTTTAATTGTTTGTTACACTATAAAAACAATCGGGCATTTTTATGTCCTGAATTTCATACCTAGTTTTCGGTTAATCGAATTCAACTATCGATGAATGGTAATTTACTATCGACGAAATACACCATAAATTGAGCTAATAATCTAAGAAAATTGAGATAATAAAAAAAGAATCAAACACCTCATAACTCCCTGATAATTAATAATTAAAAAGAGCAAAAACATATTAAAAGTTTAGAACAAGTAACCTTGTAAAAATATATTTTGAATTCAATCCATTTATATAAAAAATGCATGTAATATTAATACTAGCATAAAGTCTAGTATCGATAATATAATTCAGCTGTATTTAAGATGTACTTCTACTAATAAATGATAAAAAAAAATGAAAACTGCTTTGTTTAAGTAAACAAAGCAGTTTATATAAGCCTATTTATTTAATGCAATTTTCCTTTATTTCTGGCTTATTTCGTTAGTATTTAGCGTTTAATTTTTTCAAATACTATATTATCGATTTCTCATTAGTTGCAATCACTTTTTAAAACGTAACCGATCACCGTTTGGCAACCTTAAATCAACTTTTTTATCGCCCGGTTCTTCTTCAATCTCATGCAACATCCATCCTCTGTTAAACTCATTATAATTTGGTACATTAAGTGTGACCACTATATTATTCGCATTCTCTTGCACACTCCATGATCCAGAGAAATTACTACTACCATCATTAATCATAATATTTCCATCTGTCAAAAAATTAAAGGTAAAACCGTTAAAGTTATCTTCTAAGTCTTGATTATTAAGTTCGAACTTATCTATTCCCCAATTAGAACAATTAGTTAATACATTTTCTAGATTATTTGTTGTACAATTATCACAGTCATCATCTTCATAATCAAAATCATCGTCTTCATCACAATCGTCTTCTGCATCTTCAATTAAATTTTCTAATGACTCTAAACTATTAGTTTGTACTTCAGATCTGTCTGATAATACTAAACTAACTGGAAAAACAATGTTTATTAAATCATTATCATCTAAATTATCAATTAAGATGTAAAATTCTCTATCATCATTGATAGTTATATCACTAGCGACTTCAGTTAAACTATTGAATACTGTTGCATTTATTGGATACACAAAATCAATACATTCAATATCTTCATCATCTTCGTTTTCACCATTACAAGTATTAGTAAGTCTATTTAATTGATTTACATTCATCACTGGTATTTCCACATAATCATTTTGAACAACTGTTATTGGGAAGTTTATTTCAAGTTGATCATTGTCATCGTCAGACTCATCAAAAATATCTTCTATAAGATCATAATCATCTTCTGAATTTACATTGATTTCAATTCCATTAGCTATAACTGTAACGGGCAAGACAACAGTTAAGCAATTGGCGTTGTCAATTATATTGTCTTCCGAACCATCTTTTAATGTTGTTTTCGATATAAGTTTTGCAGCCTTAGAATTAAAAGCTACCACATTATCAGTGTCTGATCCAGAATTTGTGATAATAGACTCTTCTTGACAAGAAATTAATATAATTGCTAATATTAATATCAATGCATTTTTTTTTGGGAACTTTTTCATGATTTCCTACATCAATTCTTATTACTATTTATTTTAAAACAATTAACTATTGAAAACTCCCGAGACTTTTTCATTTTTTTTTACTAGTTTCGGGCAACCCTTAAATAACCTATAGTAATGTCGCTAAATAATGTTTGTGATGAAAAAGATTTCACATCCATTTATAATGAGTATGTGAGCGATCTTCATAATTATCTCTATTATAAATATGGAGACAAGTATAACCCAAATGACAAAGTTCAAGAAGCTTTTGCAAAATTATGGACGAATTGTAAGGATGTAACCTTAGAAAAAGCCAAAGGCTATGTTTTTATGATTGCTAAAAACATGATGCTAAATGAAATAAAGCATCAAAAAGTTGTTTTAAACCATCAGAAAATAAAACCAAAAGATTATACAAATGAGAATCCTGAATTCTTATTGGAAAAGGAACAATTCTATGAAAAATATCAAAACGCTTTATCAAAATTAAGCGAAGAACAACGTGTTGCTTTTTTATTGAATAAAGTTGAAGGCAAAAAACATCAGGAGATTGCCGATATGCTTGAGGTTACCAAAAAGGTTGTAGAATACAGAATCTATGCTGCTTTTAAAATTATTAAAGAAGAAATTAAAGAGCTAAAGAAGATGTAAAAATTTTCAGATTTTTTAGCTTACTGATTGTTTTAAGCTGAATTAATAGCTAAGAACAATTAGCGAATATAAAAATGATAGATTTTTTTCAGGATTTATTTAAATACAGTTGTTTTTAATAAGAACAGCAGAGAAAATGATTAATAATGGATAAGGAAAAATTATTAGAAAAATGGCTTAAAGATGAATTAAATACTGAAGAACGCAATGTGTTTGAACAGTTAGAAGATTTTCATCTTAATGAAGAAATTTTAGCTGGCGCTCAACAATTTAAAGCTTCTCATTTCTCCAAGCCACCTACCTATAATGAGTTTAAGGCAAAAATGCAAAAAGCTGAAAAACCAACGAGAGTTATACGCCTAAATACTTTTATAAGGGTTGCAGCTGCTGTTGTAATAAGTTTAGGATTGTATTTTACTTTCTTTAATAATAATATGACAACGGTACAAACTTTGGCTAGCGAGCAAAATACAGTTGAACTGCCAGATGCCTCTTCAGTAATATTAAATGCTGAATCTACCATCTCTTATAATAAAAATAAATGGAATGATAATCGAGAAGTAAACTTAGATGGTGAAGCATTTTTTAAAGTGGCCAAAGGTTCTAAATTCGATGTTATTACCGAAGCAGGAACAGTAAGCGTTCTCGGAACACAATTTAGTGTAAACAATCGTAAAGATTATTATGAAGTTAAGTGTTTTGAAGGTATAGTAAGTGTTAATACGAATGGTATAACCGAAAAACTTACCATAGGAAAAACCTTACGAGTAGTTAGGAATAAATTATCTTTAAGTGTTATAGAGGATGTAGAACCCGAATGGATCAGCAATAAAAGCAGCTTTAAAAGCGTTCCTTTATTCGAGGTTTTGAATGAATTTGAAAGACAGTATGGAGTCGTAATCTCAGCTGATAATATAGACGTCGAACGCATATTTACTGGAGGATTCATTCATGATAATTTAGAACAGGCATTACGATCTATAACAACCCCATTAGAGATCAACTATAGAACAGAAAACGAAAATAGCATCATTTTATATTCTACTAAAGAATAAGTACAAGAGCTTTGCTTTTGTGCTTTTCTTTTTTATTTCGTTTTATGCTTTCACACAAACTTCTCAAAATAAAATACCTTTAAAAGAAGTTTTCAATTCGCTTGAAAAACTACATGACTGCACATTTACCTATGCTGACGATCTTATAAAAGATATAAGTATTCTACCTCCTAAAGAAAATGCTTCGCTAGCCAGAGCCATCTCTTATTTAAAACGAATCACAGATCTCAATTTTACTACTTTATCAAATAACTTTATTGCAGTTACTCCGAAGACACGAGAAAACAAGGTCACTATATGTGGTTATGTAATAGATAATGAATTAGGAATACCCCTTTCGGGAGCAACTATTGTTGGAAAAAGTAACTATGTAATTACCGATGAATTTGGTTTTTCGAATTAGAGGTTAATGCATTATCAGAAAGTGTAAGTTTTAGGCATCTAGGATACCAACCCAAAGCACTGCTTTCGAATGAGCTTAACACGAATACATGCACTAATGTTTTTTTAAACCCACAAATAGAATCTTTATCACAAATCGTTCTTAATAATTTTTTAGTGAAAGGTATTGATAAGATCGTAGACGGTACTTTTAATATTAACTTTAACAAATTTGGTATTTTACCTGGTTTGATAGAAACCGATGTTTTACAAACAATTCAAGCGCTTCCTGGTATTAACAGTGCTACTGAAACAGTTTCAGATATTAATATTCGAGGTGGAACAAACGATCAAAATTTAATTATTTGGGACGGAATTAAAATGTATCAATCAGGTCATTTTTTTGGTTTAATATCCATTTTTAATCCACAAATGACCACTGAATCTCAACTTATTATAAATGGTACGAACGCAAAGTATTCCGACGGGGTTTCTGGTTCCATTCTTATGAAAACAGATGATAAGATCAATAATAAATTTTCTGCCAATATTGGTATAAATTTTACGAATTTAGATGGACTTTTAGACATACCTCTAGGTAAAAAATCGTCACTACAAATAGCATCGAGAAAAGCGATCAATGACTTCGTAGATACTCCAACATATTCTAAATATTTTGATCGAATTCAACAAGATACTGAGTTAGAAACTTTTACTAATAACAAAACCAAATTTGACTTTTATGATACTAGTTTACGTTGGCTCTACAAACCAACGGAGAAAGATTTTGTAAAAATTAGCGGAATATTAGTCAACAACGAGCTTGTTTTTAATGAAAGCGCTACCATTTCGCAAGAAGAAATTTCTAAAGAAAGTCAGTTGCTACAAGAAACTTTTGCCAGAGGTTTACTCTATAGAAGAGAGTGGAATAATTCATTTGCAACCTCAATAAATGCTACTGCAAGTAAATACACAATAGATGCCATTAACGCTAATATAAGTGAAGAACAGGTTCTAAGTCAAAAAAATACGGTCTTAGAAACTTCTTTAAAACTAAACACAATTTATACTTACAATAAAAATTTTTCATTCGAAAGTGGTTATAATTTTACAGAAACAGGTATTACAAATTTTAGTGAGCTTGATCGACCTCCATTTTTACTTTCTGTAAAAGAAGTAATTAGAGAACACGGAATTTATTCTGAATTACGATTTTCTTCTAGTGTAAAAAAAACCTTTATGAATGTAGGCGCGCGCTATAACTACATCGACTTTTTAGACGGTAATCGCCAACATAGAATTGAACCACGTCTTAGTATACAACATAAGTTTGAAAATAATTTCACTATCGAATTATTGGGTGAATTCAAGCATCAAAATTCAGCTCAAATCATAAGAGGGCAGAATGATTTCTTAGGTATAGAAAGAAGGAGATGGATACTAGTAAATAACGAGGAAGAAAATGTACCCGTACTTACTAGTAAACAAATTTCAACCGGATTGACTTATAATACTAAAGGATGGTTGGTAAGTGTCGAAGCTTATTTTAAAGAGATTAATGGCATAGTAGCATTAAGTCAAGGTTTTGTCAATCAATATGCAAACTCGCAAAGTATAGGTCTTTACAAAGTTAAAGGAATAGATGTCTTAATTAATAAACGATTTAGCAAAATAAACACTTGGCTCACTTATTCATTAGCAGACAATCACTATACTTTTAACGATCTAACTCCTAGTACGTTTCCTAATAATATTGACATAAGACATTCTATTGCCCTCGGAAGTTCTTATACTAATAAAAAACTGAAGATTTCTGCAGGTCTTAATTGGCATTCAGGCTTACCTGCTACCCTTCCAGATATTGAAAATCCGATTACAAATAACTCAATTAATTACGGAGAAGCTAATAGCAGCAGAATAAAAGACTATCTAAGGTTTGATATTTCTGCTAATTATGATTTCAACCTTGGCAATAATACAAAAGCGAGTACTGGTATATCCCTATGGAACTATACCAACAACCAAAATATCATCAAAAAATACTACCGCATCAACGACAATACTGTACAAGAAATTAGTAATAGTGCTTTAGCTTTAACCCCAAACTTTGTATTTAGAGTTATATTTTAAAAAATCTATTCAGGATATTCTATACGCAGGTGATAGATATTATGCAATTTCTTCTTAATAACTTTTTTTATCAATTCTATTTCTCTAAAAGTAATATCAGCATTCATAAATTGATTAGTACTCATTTGGGAATCAATAATTTTATCAATTAAGTCATTAATTAATTGTGCTGTAGGCTCTTTTAAACTTTTTGATGCAGCTTCAGCTGCGTCGCACATCATAAGAATTGCAGTTTCTTTAGAGAAAGGGATAGGCCCTGGATACATAAAATCTTCTTCATTAACTGTATTTGGCATCATTTCTTCTTGCTTTTTATAGAAATAATATACCTTGCTAGTACCATGATGCGTGCGAATAAAGTCTATAACGCGATCAGGTAATCCATACTTTTTTGCAATTTCAATGCCATGTATAACATGATCAATAATAATTTTTGCACTATCGATAGGTGCTAACTCGTTATGAGGGTTCACATTTGTTGTTTGATTTTCAGTAAAATACATCGGATTCAACATTTTACCAACATCGTGATATAACGCTCCCGTTCGTACTAACATGGCATTTGCTCCTATTTCGTTTGCACTTGCTTCAGCTAAATTCGCTACCTGCATAGAATGCTGAAATGTACCTGGCGCTTTTTCACCTAATTCTCTCAAGAGTTTGGAGTTTGTATTCGAAAGTTCTAATAAAGATACGTCTGATACTAAGTTAAAAGTCTTTTCATAAATTAAAATAAATAATAATGATAAAAATGATAACACTCCGTTAAGTGCAAACATTCCAAAATAAGTATAATTGATCTTATTTGCATTACCTTCTTGAATAATTGAAAATGCAAAATATGCAATCATATAAACGAGTGTTATCTGACTAATTGATATAAATAAGTTAGCCCTTCTATACAATTCTGAAACTGTAAGTATTGTAACAATACCAGCTATAATTTGTAAAAAAATAAATTCAAAACTATTGGGTACAATAAACCCTAAAAGTAATACTGTTAATACATGTGTAAAAAGCCCTAATCTAGCATCAAAAAATGCCTTCAAAATAATTGGTAAAATAATAAGCGGAACAACGTATAAATAATCTACTCTGTATTTAATAACCATAGTTATTAAAAACACCATTAATAAAATATTAAAAAAGATAAACGTTACTTTTGTATTATGTTCAAAAATATCTGTTCTGTACTTCTTCAAGAATAGCAAAAGCATCAAAAGAACTAATGCCACTAATATGGTATAACCGAAAACTATCCAATTATAATTTGAAGCATTCCATAATTGCGATTTATATTCGTTTTTCAAAGATGTTAATATCTCATATTTTCTTCCTTCAACCACATCTCCTTTAGATATAATTCTTTCATTTTCAGACACCAACCCTTTAGTCTTAGAAATACTCTTTAATTTCTCATCTAAGACTTTTTGTGTAAATGCATCATCATAATAAATATTAGGTTCTAAAACTTCAAGTAATATGGCTCCTAGTTCACCTTTAAATTTTTCATATCGGGTTTGATCAAAATGATTATTAATTAATGATGTAAGCTCATTTTGTTTTACAAACCTATCATATATAACTTCTTGTGCCTCATTTCCTTTCTTAAGTATTACTAATTGTTTTGGAGACGCATCACTTCTATCATCTCTATCTAAATAACCGCTTTTATATATATCGTCAATTAGTTTTTTTGCAAAAGAAACAACATTTTGCTTTGCGATATTTTTAAAAATCGAATCGGGTAATGTTAACCTTGTTTTCTGTCGAAAATTTTGAATAACTCTATCTGGTACATCTTTGTTAAGTGAAAAATAAAGTTGTCTATTTGATTCTAACTCTTTAACCTCTTTTTCAATTTCTTCTGTAGGTTTTTGTATTGCAAAATCAAAAGGAGCATATAAATTATCTGATTGCCAAGGTTTTCCTTTTTGTATGTCTAGCCCAAAATGACCACCTTTGGGAAATAAATAAACAATACTGATGGTTGTAATTATAAATAAGGATACCTTATAAATCAAAGAATGATTTTGATAAAGTTTATTTATAGAGTCTTTCATTTAAAAATAGTAATTACCAAATGTAAAAAATTAGTATTGAATAAATAAGTGATGTTAGTTGTTTCGTTTAAAAATGGTTAAATTCGCGGCATAATAAGTAAAATTTTATGAAAGAAGTAGTTATTGTATCTGCGGCAAGAACTCCAATAGGGAGTTTTTTAGGTTCACTATCGACGATACCGGCACCTAAACTAGGTGCTACGGCTATAAAAGGTGCATTAGATAAGATAAATTTAGATCCAACACTTGTAGATGAAGTGTTGATGGGTAATGTAGTACAAGCTGGAACAGGTCAAGCACCTGCAAGGCAAGCAGCAATTTTTGCTGGTATTCCAGATACTGTACCCTGCACAACAATTAATAAGGTATGTGCTTCAGGAATGAAAACTGTAATACAAGCGGCTCAAGCTATTGCACTAGGAGATGTGAATATTGTTGTTGCAGGTGGTATGGAAAACATGAGTTTGATTCCACATTATTACCACGCCCGTAGTGCTACAAAATTTGGCGCTGTAACTATGATAGATGGAATGCAAAAAGACGGATTGGTGGACGTATATGATCAAAATGCAATGGGAGTTTGTGCTGATGCTTGTGCATCAGAATATGATTTTTCAAGAGAAGATCAAGATGCTTATGCAATTCAATCCTATAAGCGCTCTGCTAAAGCATGGGCTCAAGGAAAATTTAGCAATGAAGTAGTTCCTGTTGAAATACCGCAACGACGTGGTGAACCAATTATATTCTCTGAAGATGAAGAATATAAAAATGTAAAGATGGAAAAAATACCCGCGCTTAGACCTGCATTTACAAAAGAAGGAACCGTTACGGCTGCGAATGCTTCAACTATAAATGATGGTGCTGGTGCCATGGTACTAATGTCAGCTGATAAAGCAAAAGAATTAGGACTACAACCTCTTGCTAAAATAAGAAGTTATGCTGATGCTGCTCATGAACCTAAATGGTTTACTACTGCACCAGCGAAAGCATTACCTAAAGCTTTGGGCAAGGCAAATGTTTCAATAAATGATATTGATTTTTTTGAATTAAACGAAGCGTTTTCTGTGGTAGGACTGGCAAATATAAAACTATTAGGGCTATCTGATGCTAATGTTAATGTTAATGGAGGTGCAGTCTCTTTAGGACATCCCTTAGGCTGCTCTGGCGTAAGAATTCTTATAACCCTGCTTAATGTTTTAGAACAAAATAATGCTAAGCTAGGAGCTGCCGCTATTTGTAATGGCGGTGGTGGCGCTAGTGCAATGGTTATAGAAAGGCTATAAAATTCTATGGGTTACGGTGTTTGCAATTTAAGTATTGTTCCTTTACGGATTGAGCCAAATGATAAAAGTGAAATGATCTCTCAAGTATTATTTGGTGATCATTTTAAGGTGATAGAAAAATCTAAACAATGGAGAAAAATTCGTCTGGCATATGACACCTATGAAGGATGGATAGATGAAAAACAGTTTTTAGAAATCTCTAAAGAACACTACAGTAAAATAGATAAAAGTGTTCATCCTTTTGCTACCGAATTAGTAGATTTTATTACGAATTCTGAAAATCAATTATTAACGATACCGTTAGGAACTTCACTTCCATTGCTAAATAAAGGAAAAATCGATTTTGAAGCTATTCAATATAGATTTGAAGGAAGATTTTCTTCTAAAAAGCAACAGAAAAGTAATCTTATTAAAACCGCTTTTATGTATCTCAACGCACCTTATCTTTGGGGCGGTAAAACACCTTTCGGAATCGATTGTTCTGGGTTTACCCAAATGGTTTATAAATTAAATGGTGTAAAAATTTTGAGAGATGCCTCTCAGCAAGCTTTACAGGGTGAAGTACTAAGTTTTATCGAAGAAAGTGAACCTGGTGACTTGGCTTTTTTTGATAATAAAGAGGGCGATATTATTCATGTAGGTATTATTATGGCTGATAACTATATTATTCATGCAAGCGGAAAGGTAAGAATTGATAGGCTAGATCAGAGTGGTATTTTTAATGAAGAGCAACGAACACACACCCATAAATTAAGAGTAATTAAAAAGATTTTTAAATAAAAAACTCGCTATAAAATTATAACGAGTTTTTTATTTTATGTTAATTATAATACAGAAAATCTAACCTCTAGAGGCATCCCAAATAGCCTTCATTTCTTTCGCCTTATCTGTCATTTCTAAGTTTTCATAAATACTCATTAGTGTACGAGCAATATCTGCATCATCTTTACCATCTTTTTCTTTCTTTATACTAAAAGCTTTTTCGTAAAGTGGCAATACCTCTTTGTACAACTCCACTTGCTTCGCTTTAATAGCATCATACTTTTTGAAATTACTTAAGTTATTATTCATTTCTTCAACCAACTCTTTATCTTTTTCAAGTTTAAGAGCCGCAAGGTTAACATAGGCATCAACATACTTAGGATCTAATTCTAATGCTTTATTGTAATTAGCAGTAGCTTCTTCAGCATTACCTTGTTCAGCATTAATAACACCAATATTGAAATGTAAAGTAGGATTCGTAGGGTCTTTCTCTACAGCTTCACCCATTAGCGATTTAAACTTATCTTTTTCACCTAATCGTAAATATAGATTAGCTTCATTCATCAATAAATTTACATCACTAGGATCTTCTTTTCTAGCATTTTTAATAGCAGCAACGGCAGCTTCATTATCGCCCTTTTCCATCAATACATAAGCTATATTTTTGATGATTGTTGGTCTTTTAGATTCACCCACTTCTGTTTTGGGCTCTTTATACTGTTTTGCCTTTATCATTAAATCCATTTGGGCTTTAGAGCCCATGTTCTCACGTTCTCCAGTCTCTACATTTACAGCTGTATAACTCGTTGCAATACCTGTATAACCTAATTTATTTAGTTCTTGATAATACTTAAGAGCCGCGTCATAATCTTTATCTAAATAAGCAGCATTAGCAGCATACTCCAAGAATACTGTATCCTTCTTACTAAGCGTATAAGTCTTATACAAATCATTTTTCGCATTTGCAAAATCTTTATCTTGGTATCCTTTTATACCCTTTTGAGAAACATCAGAAATTAATGCATTTAGTATAGGCTCAGCATCTGTAGTATATTTAGACTTACCAGATTGCTTCTCATATGCTAGTAAATCTTGAAAAGCTTTAGCAGCAGTATCATACGCTTCGCCATTTCCTTTTTTCGCTAAATCGTAATAAGTTTTACCTTTTAAAAAGTAAAATTTAGCTTTGTATTTGTCTTCTAATTTTCCTTCTGCTTGATCAATGGCAGCTTTTGCAGCAGAAGCATCACTATTTTTTAATGCTTTTTCAGCAGCTTTTAATTCATCTTTTTGCGCAAAAGTAGCCAAAGAAATTGTAGCTGCTAACAACGCGAGTCCTAGTTTTTTCATTTTAGTTTTAATTATTTATTCTTGATTGTCTGTTGTACTTTCTGAATCGTTACTGTCAACTTCCGTGCCATTATTTTCTACATCTTCAGTTTCTTCTTCATCTTCATGCATTACTTTAGCAACAGCCGCGATAGAGTCATTACCTTTGATGTTTATAAGCTTTACGCCCTGAGTAGCACGTCCCATAACACGTAAATCAGCTACAGCCATGCGAATAATGATCCCAGATTTATTAATAATCATGAGATCATCATCATCGGTAACATTCTTAATCGCTACTAAATTACCAGTTTTTTCGGTAACATTAATAGTTTTTACACCTTTTCCGCCCCTATTTGTTATCCTATAATCTTCTAAACTAGAGCGTTTACCATAGCCGTTTTCTGAAACAACTAAAATATTGCTCTCCATATCATTTACAGAAACCATTCCTATTACTTCATCTTTTTCACTCGCCAATCGAACACCTCTAACACCAGAAGCATTTCTACCCATTGGGCGTGTTTTTGCTTCCTCAAATCGAATTGCTTTACCAGATTTTAAGCCAATCATAATCTGACTATTTCCATCGGTTAATTTAGCCTCTAATAATTCGTCATCATCCTTAATGGTAATGGCGTTAATACCATTTGTTCTTGGTCTAGAATATTGTTCTAAAGATGTTTTCTTTGTTTGCCCCTTCTTGGTCACCATCAACACATAATTACTGTTCACATACTCTTCATCTTTCAGATCTTGTGTGCAAATAAATGCTTTTACTTTATCATCGGGCTCAATATTCACTAAGTTTTGAATTGCTCTCCCTTTTGATGTCTTATTACCTTCAGGTATTTCATAGACACGCATCCAGAATACTTTACCTTTTTGCGTGAAAAATAACATATACTGATGGTTCGTAGCTACAAATAAGTGTTCTAAGAAATCTTCATTTCTAGTAGCTGAACCTTTTTGACCGCGACCGCCTCTATTTTGAACTTTATATTCATCTAAATTAGTACGTTTTACATACCCAGCATGCGATATCGTAATGACTACTTTAGAATTAGGTATCATGTCTTCAATGCTCATATCTCCACCTGCGTACTCAATTACTGAGCGACGTTCATCACCATATTTTTCTTTTATCTCTAAAAGTTCTTCTTTAATAATTGTCATTCTACGAGATTCGTCAGCCAATATATCTTTTAAATCTTCTATTAGCTTCATGATATCTTCATACTCACTTCTTAGTTTATCTTGCTCTAATCCAGTAAGCTGACGCAATCTCATTTCAACAATTGCTTTAGCTTGAATTTCAGATAACTCAAAACGTTTTATCAATGCTTCTCGAGCTTCATCAGCATTTTTTGATGCCCGTATTAACTTGATAACTTCATCAATGTTATCTGATGCAATAATTAGACCTTCTAAAATATGTGCTCTCGCTTCTGCCTTCGCCAACTCATATTTCGTTCTGCGAACAACGACATCGTGTCTATGATTTACAAAATGCTTTATTAAGTCTTTCAAATTTAGCATTTCGGGCCTACCATTTACCAGCGCAATATTATTTACACTAAATGATGTTTGCAGTGCCGTATATTTATATAATTTATTTAAAACAATGTTAGGAATCGCATCTCTTTTCAATACATACACCAAACGACGTCCTTTTCTACTCGTTTCATCTCGTAAAGATGCAATACCGTCAATTTTTTTATCATTAACAAGTTCTGCAGTTTTTTTCATTAAATCTGCACCATTCACTTGATACGGCAATTCAGTCACCACTATGCATTCTCTACCATTTATCTCCTCAAAAACTGTTTTTGCACGCATTACAATCCGGCCACGACCTGTATGAAACGCCTCTTTTACACCATCATACCCATAAATAATACCTCCCGTAGGAAAATCTGGTGCTTTGATGTGCTGCATTAACTCATCAATCTCTATTGCATTATTATCTATATATGCTGTAGTACCATTAATAACTTCTGTTAAATTATGTGGCGCCATATTCGTAGCCATACCTACCGCAATACCAGAGGCTCCATTTACCAATAAACTCGGAATACGAGTAGGTAATACAGTGGGTTCTTGCAAAGTATCATCAAAGTTTAAGCGATGATCTACCGTATCTTTTTCAATATCAGCAAGCATATCTTCTGATATTTTACGCATTCTAACCTCTGTATAACGCATTGCCGCTGGGCTATCGCCGTCTGGTGAACCGAAGTTACCTTGACCATCGACCATTTCATAACGCATACTCCAGTCTTGTGCCATACGCACCATGGCATCATATACTGATGTATCACCATGCGGATGATATTTACCTAATACTTCCCCTACAACTCTTGCAGATTTTTTATGAGCTCCTGTAGCTTTTATTCCTAATTCGTGCATACCAAAGAGAACTCTTCTGTGTACTGGCTTTAAACCATCTCTTACATCTGGTAATGCTCTTGATACAATCACCGACATTGAATAATCAATGTATGATGACTTCATTTCATCTTCTATTGCAATAGGAATTAACTTTTCACCTTCTGCCATGTAATTTTCTTTAAGTTTTTATCGTTTTTATAACTGGAGCAATATACAATAATTGCAAATTTTTCGTTATACCAAAGGGTAGTTTTATTAACACAATTTATTAACAATTCGTAACTAAAAATCTAGAATTTTTATGACATATAGTCACTGTTAATATATGGGCATAACTTTTGTAATGTATAATTAAAAAATTCTACTAATTTTACGATAACAATACTAATATATGGACGATAATTTTTCACCTAAAGTAAAAGATGTGATTGCTTACAGTAAAGAAGAGGCCCTACGATTAGGGCATGACTTTATTGGAACAGAGCATCTTATGTTAGGATTATTACGAAAAGCCAATGGGGAAGCTATTGATATACTAAATGCTTTAGATATAGATTTAGATACATTGAGGAAAAAAATTGAGGGATTGAGTCCCGCAAATTCCGAAGCGATGAGTGGTAATGATAAAAAGAGTTTACATCTAACAAAACAAGCTGAAAAAGCATTAAAAACAACTTTTTTAGAGGCTAAGTTATATAAAAGCAAAGCTGTAAGTACTGCACATTTATTACTATGTGTATTACGTAATGAAAATGACCCTACTACGAAGCTTTTAAATAAATTCGATATAGATTATGATGAAGTGAAAAATATTTTTGGTCAGTTATTTCTAGATCAAGATATTACTACTTCTTCACCAAAGGCAGAATCAAGAAGTGATGATGAATTTGAAGATCCAAAAGATAATCCTTTTGAAGGCAGCGGCTCACAAAAAAGTAGCACGAACAAAAAATCTAAAACACCTGTTTTAGATAATTTTGGACGTGATTTAACCGCACTTGCTGAAGAAGGTAAATTAGATCCTGTAGTAGGTCGTAAAAAAGAAATAGAACGCATCTCTCAAATTTTAAGTCGTCGTAAAAAAAACAATCCTATATTAATTGGTGAACCTGGCGTTGGTAAATCTGCTATAGCAGAAGGTTTAGCTTTACGAATTATTCAACGAAAAGTGTCTAGAATACTTTTTAATAAACGAATTGTTTCTTTAGATCTTGCAAGTTTGGTTGCTGGTACAAAATACCGTGGGCAATTCGAAGAACGAATGAAGGCTTTGATGAATGAATTAGAGAAGAATGATGATATTATTCTTTTTATCGATGAAATACATACAATTGTAGGCGCTGGTGGCGCTACCGGTTCGTTAGATGCATCAAATATGTTTAAACCTGCATTGGCGAGAGGTGAAATACAATGTATAGGCGCAACTACTTTAGATGAATTCCGTCAGAATATTGAAAAAGATGGTGCTTTAGAGCGTCGTTTTCAAAAGATAATGGTAGAGCCTACTTCTGTAGAAGAAACTATTCAGATTTTAAATAATATTAAAGATAAGTATGAAAATCATCATAACGTAACATTTACTGATGAAGCCATTGAGGCTTGCGTAAAATTAACGAATCGTTATATGACGGATCGTTTCTTACCTGATAAAGCAATCGATGCTTTAGATGAAGCCGGTTCAAGAATTCATATTACGAACATTGTTGTACCGCAACAAATACTGCAATTAGAAAAACAATTAGAAGAAGTTAGAGAGCTTAAAAACAGTGTGGTAAAGAGTCAAAAATACGAAGAAGCAGCACGTTTACGAGATGATGAAAAACGTATTGAAAAAGATCTTGCTACCGCACAAAAGGAGTGGGAAGAACAATCTAAACAACATAAAGAAACTGTAACCGAAGATAATGTTGCAGAAGTAGTCTCTATGATGACTGGTATTCCAGTAAATCGTATTGCTGAGGCAGAAAGTCAGCGTTTGGCCGATCTTCACAACCTTATAAAAGGAAAAGTTATTGGTCAAGATGAAGCTGTAGCTAAAGTTGTAAAAGCTATACAGCGTAATCGTGTTGGATTAAAAGACCCTAACAAACCTATTGGCTCCTTTATTTTCTTAGGCTCAACAGGCGTAGGAAAAACGCAGTTAGCAAAAGTTATTGCAAGAGAATTATTTGATTCGAATGATGCGCTAGTTCGTATCGATATGAGTGAGTACATGGAAAAATTTGCTATTTCCCGCTTGATTGGAGCACCTCCAGGATATGTAGGCTAT
Source organism: Maritimimonas sp. 2210JD6-3 (assembly GCF_056591795.1). Lineage (NCBI taxonomy): Bacteria > Pseudomonadati > Bacteroidota > Flavobacteriia > Flavobacteriales > Flavobacteriaceae > Maritimimonas > Maritimimonas sp. 2210JD6-3. The sequence continues at coordinate 23,392 of NZ_JBWQOJ010000016.1, forward strand.
GAAGAAGGTGGTCAATTAACAGAGAAAATACGTCGAAAACCATACTCTGTTGTATTGCTTGACGAAATTGAAAAAGCACATCCAGATGTATTCAATATGCTACTTCAAATATTAGATGATGGCCATATTACCGATAGTTTAGGTCGCAAGATTGATTTTAGACATACGATTATTATAATGACTTCTAACATAGGAGCACGTCAATTAAAAGATTTTGGTACTGGAGTTGGTTTTGGTACAGCTTCTAAAAAAGAGCAAGCGGATGCTTTAGCTAAAGGTGTGATTGAAAGCGCCTTGAAAAAAAGTTTTGCTCCTGAGTTTTTGAACAGAATTGATGATGTTATCGTATTTAATTCATTAGAAAGAGAAGATATTCATAAAATAATAGATATAGAGTTAGATAAATTATTAGAGCGCATCGATGGTTTAGGGTATAGGCTTACGCTTACAGATAAAGCTAAAGATTATATTGCTGATAAAGGTTTTGATAGGCAATATGGCGCGCGCCCTTTAAAAAGAGCTATTCAGAAGTATATAGAAGATGCTTTAGCGGAAGAAATTGTGAATGCGAAGCTCAAAGAAGGTGACTCCATTAGCATGGATCTCAATGAAAAAACAGATGAGCTTGTCATTAAAATTAAAAAAGCTAAGAAATCTATTGAAGAAAATGAATAAATAACTTCCCTCCTTTTTAGGAGGGATTTTTTATCCCTATGAGATTAATTCTTTTAACATTTATTATATTATTTTTAACAAATTGTAATAACAAAATAGCAAGTAATGAAAAAGAAAAAGAGCTTATCAAATCAACACTTATAGACCTGTGGGATGCAATTGAAAAAGGTGACATAGAGCGTTATGCATCTTATATACATGAAGATTTTACTCAATTTGGTGAATACGATTCTGTTTTACGTTCTGGTAAGGCAACCGAAGTAAAAGGAATTACAGAGTGGGTAGAAAGCTCTACACCTATCCATACAGAAATGCATGAACCAAAAGTTACTGTTAATGGAAATACAGCTTTTATAACGTATTATTGGTCTGATTCGGGAACAACTAACGGAAAGCAATTTGCGACTAGAGGAAAATCTACTAGAATATTTGTTAAAGAAAATGGTAAGTGGTTATGCATACATGGGCATTATACTTTACTGCCCTAATAATTAGTACTATTATTTTTTTATATATTAGCTAACCCAAACAATGTGAGTAATGAATCAAGATCAGATTACTTCTTTACAAGATAGAATTGTAAATGAAATCAATAGCACATACGAATCTATTGAAACTTATAAAGATCATACATCAAAGCATTCTTTGAAAAATACATCTTTAGATGTTGCAACTGCCCAGCGTAGAATTCAAGTAGTTGAACATAAGTTAAAAGCACTAAAAATGATGTTAGCTAAATTAGATAATGGTGAACGTATTGCTTTTAATAAAAACAACTTAGCTAAATAATTCTTCGTTCTCTATTCTTAAATTTTCAATAAAATTTTTGGTAGTAGCGATATCGTTATGTAATATTCTATCCTCTTCAACAAACGAAACTTCATTTCTATAGACTTTTAAAAAAGATTCTAAAAATTCTGATGTTTTAAGTGGCTTTCTAAAGACCAAAGCTTGTGATGCATTCAATAATTCTATTGCTAAAATAGTTTCAATATTATCAACGATCTGTTTTGTTTTTGTCGCTGCATTTGCACCCATACTCACATGGTCTTCTTGCCCATTACTAGACACGATAGAATCAACAGATGCAGGTGTTGCTAACTGTTTGTTCAAACTTACGATACTTGCAGCCGTATATTGAGGAATCATAAATCCTGAATTCAATCCAGGATTTGAAATTAAAAAAGCAGGCAATCCCCGTAAACCTGATACTAACTGATACGTTCTTCTTTCAGAAATGTTCCCCAACTCAGATAAAGCAATTGCCATATAGTCTAAAGCTAGCGCTAAAGGTTGTCCATGAAAATTACCCCCAGAAATTATTGCGTCTTCTTTAATAAATACATTTGGATTGTCTGTAACAGCATTTATTTCGGTCTCAAAAGTTTTAGTAACAAATTGCAAGGTATCTAGAGTAGCGCCATGAACTTGTGGCATGCATCTGAATGAATACGGGTCTTGTACATGAATCTTATTTTGCGCAATAATTTCACTTCCGTCTAAAAATTCTCTAATACGCTTAGCTGTCTTCAATTGCCCGTTATGAGGTCTTATAAGGTGTATAAGTTCATTAAAAGGCTCTAAGCGCCCATCAAAAGCATCTAGCGATAGCGAACCAATAAGATCAGCTAAATACGATAACTTGTACGATTTTAATACAATGTAAACTCCATAGGCAGCCATAAATTGCGTCCCATTAAGTAAAGCCAACCCTTCTTTAGACTTTAATTTAATCTTTTCCCAACCAAATTTTTCTAAAATTTCTTGTCCAGAAAAAACCTTTCCTTGGTATAACGCCTCTCCCAACCCTATCAAAGGCAATGCAAGATGTGCTAATGGGGCTAAATCCCCAGAAGCACCTAAAGAACCTTGCGTATATACTACTGGAAAAATATCGTTGTTATAAAAATCAACAAGTCTATTTACCGTTTCCAGCTGAACTCCCGAATAGCCATAACTCAACGATTGAATTTTTAATAACAACATTAATTTCACAATCGCATTAGGTACTCTATCTCCAGTTCCACAAGCATGAGATTTCACTAAATTTTCCTGTAACTTAACTAAGTTATCTTGTTGTATTTTAACATTATAGAGCGAACCAAAACCTGTATTAATGCCATAAATAGGTGTTTTGTTCTCAATTATTTTTTTGTCTAAATATTCTCTACATTCTTTTATACTATTAACAGCTTCTACAGATAATTCAAGTTTTGAATTATTGCTTATAATTAATTGTATATCAGAAATATATAATTTTTTTGAACTTATAGAATGCGTCACTAGTATTAATTTGTTTAGGTCATCAAAAGTCTAAAAATGAGATGGTATTACCAAAAAAAGTTGTGCATAAATATATTAGAAGTATAATATTCTTAAAATAATACGTTATGATACTACCTATAAGTCTAAAATTATCAACTAATTATGAATAATAGCCTGAGGAATTTATTACTATTTATTGTAGTGCTACTTACGCTATCTTTTACAATAAGTACCAAAGTATCAAAAACGATTGATAAGTCTAACATTACTACCGGTAAGTTAGCTCCAGATTTTTCATTCAGCGATCAAAACGATCAACTTGTAAAACTTAATGATCTAAAAGGGAAATATACCTATATTAACATATGGACTACCAGAAGTGAGCTTAGTAAAACTGAATTACCATATTTGGATAATTTAATTGTTGAGTTTGGTGATCAAATTCAATTTGTAAATATTTCTCTAGACTATCAAAGAGATAAAAGAACATGGAAAACTGAGGTTGTTAATAATAATATTAAAGCAATACAGCTAATTGCTGATAGAGGTTGGAACTCAGATTTTGTGAAGGCTTATGATATTGTTAAAATACCAAGAGCTATCCTAATAGATGATGAAGGGAAAATTGTAGATGCATTTGCACCCAAACCTTCAAATCCTGAATTAAAAAGAATTCTCAAAAACATCAACTAATACATCAAGTCGCTTTTAGCGACTTTTTTTATGCGCTTTAGTTTCCTCTGTGGGTGTTTCCTCAGATTGTGGTGGTAGAATTTGTTCTCTTCTAAAAAGTTCTTTAAACGCTGATGATAAATACGCAATAATATCTGAAGCTGTAAACGTTTCATAGACCAAGTCTTTCATAGCAACGTTTGCTGTTAATCCATGTATATAAACACCAAAAATAGTTGCATACAAAGCTGAATAGCCTTGAGCGAGCAATCCTGTAATGATACCTGTTAAAACATCTCCACTACCTCCAGAAGCTAAAGCAGGGTTTCCTGTGGTGTTAAAGTACAGTATATCATCACTGGCAATAACAGTATTTGCTCCTTTTAAAACTACAACAGACTTTATTTTTTTAGCTAAGGATTGTAATTTGTCTAATCTTTCAAAATCGTTTTTACTTTTACCAACTAAGCGTTCAAATTCTTTTGGATGTGGTGTTAAAACAGAGCCCTCTGGCACTAATTTTAAAAGTGACTTATCTTTTGCTAGTAAGTTAATTGCATCTGCATCAATAACTAAAGATATTTTATTTTCTTGTAAAAAAGCTTTAAATGCGTTTAAAGTTTTAGTCGCTGTACCCAGCCCTACCCCTATTCCTATGGCATTTGCAGCTACTTTAGAATTTATCTTTGCAATTTCATTTTCTGCATCCGTTTCTACCATTACTTCTGGTAATGCCGTTTGCAATATGCTATAACCGCATTTAGGAATATAAGCTGAAACTAAACCGCTACCAATGGTAAGTGCAGCACGCGCAGCTAATGAGACAGCTCCTATTTTACCATAACTACCTCCAATAATAAGTGAATGTCCATAATCTCCTTTATGAGAAAACTTAGCTCTGGGTTTATATAATGTAACCACATCGGGTTTTTCTAAGGTAAAAGCTGCTGCTTTTGTATTAAAAATAAACTCAGCATCTAACCCAATATCAATTACATCATACCCAACTATATATTCTTTATTTTCAGGTACTAAAAACGCAAGCTTAGGTGTTTGAAAAGTCAAAACGTGATAAGCTTTAACAACAGCTTCTTTATCTTCGATCGTTTTATCTGAGTACATCCCAGAAGGAACATCTATAGAAAGCACATAAGCATTTGAAGCATTTATATGCTGAATCACCTCTTTCAACACATCTTCTGGTGGTCTTGACAGTCCTAATCCGAAAATTGCATCAATAACCATATCATTCTCAGAAATCTCTGGAAGTTCAGTCTTACAAGTAATCATTTCTGGCCAAACACCAATTTCTTTTAAACGATCATAGTTCGTTAGAAAATCTTGACTTCTTTTGTTACTACAGTTTATAACGTAGGTAAAAACATTATAACCATGCTGCTTTAAGTGTCTGGCAATAACAAGACCATCACCGCCATTATTGCCTGTACCACAAAAAACCTTAATAGGAATCGTATTACCTTGAAGTCTGTTATGTATCCATTGAAAACATAAAGACGCCGCACGTTCCATAAGATCGGCAGACGTCATATTACCTTTTTCAATGGTATATTGATCGGCTTTTTTTAGTTGCTCAGCAGTAAGGATTTTCATTGGTTACGATTTGTAAACCCCCATATTGGTATATTTATCCATACGGCTTTCTACCAACTCTTTTTGAGAAATATCTTTTAACTCTTTATAAGATTTTAATATTTGCGCTTCGACAATTTTAAAAGCTTCTTCACGATTACTATGGGCTCCACCGAAAGGTTCTTTAATAATACTATCAATCAGTTTAAGCTTCTTCATATCTTCTGCTGTAAGCTTTAAAGCTTCAGCTGCTTGTTCTTTATAATCCCAACTGCGCCAAAGAATAGAAGAACATGATTCTGGAGAAATAACCGTGTACCAAGTGTTTTCCATCATAAAAACACGATCACCAACACCAATACCTACAGCACCACCTGAAGCTCCTTCACCAATTATTATAGAAATAATAGGTGTCTTTAATTTTGTCATTTCAAAGATATTTCTGGCTATAGCCTCTCCTTGCCCACGTTCTTCAGCTTCTAAGCCAGGATACGCACCTGGAGTATCAATTAAGGTCACTACAGGTATTCCAAACTTTTCAGCCATTTTCATTAAACGCAAAGCTTTTCTATAGCCTTCTGGATTTGCCATACCAAAATTACGATACTGACGTGTTTTGGTGTTATATCCTTTTTGTTGACCTATAAACATAAATGACTGATCCCCTATTTTACCAAGACCACCAACCATCGCTTTATCATCTTTCACAGTTCTGTCGCCGTGAAGCTCCATAAATGTGCCTTTTGTTAAGGCTTCTATATAATCTAACGTATAGGGTCTATTTGGATGACGTGATAATTGCACACGTTGCCATGCCGTTAAATTTTTATATATATCTTTTTTTGTTTTTTCTAATTTTTTCTCGATTTGCTCGCAAGTTTCAGTAACATCTACTTCACTTTCTTCACCAATCAGTTTACATTTTTCTAGCTGTTCTTCGAGTTCTTGAATAGGTTTTTCGAAATCTAAATATTCCATTAGAGTTAATTAAGTTAGTGTACAAATATATAAACTTTACTAGAAGATATTAGTTTTTTAATTTGGTAAACTTTTCTCTATTTTTAATAATGGCATCTAAGACTACAGTTATTAAGATAAGAATAGCTCCATAATAAAAATTGGTACTCATTATTTCCTTTTGTCCAAACAAAATAATTGCCAAAATAATACCATATACAGGCTCTAAATTATAGGCAAGTACTACTGTAAACGGACTTATATACTTCATAATATCAACAGCAGCAATAAAAGCATAAGCCGTACATACAGAAGCTAAAATGAATATATACAACCAATCTGTACTTTTTAAAATAAAAAACTCTGCATTAAAACCATTACCAAAAAGCGCTATATATAGTGTTATAAAAAGAACACCTCCAATAAATTCATAAAACGATATAATAGTTGCGCTACTGTTAGCAACAAATTTGCCATTTATAACGGCAAAAAGTGATGAAAAAAATGCAGATGAAATACCAAGAAAAATTCCGGTTAGGTATTTAATTTCACTGTCTATAATAAGATATACTCCTATAATAATAAGCAATCCAAAAAACACTTCATACAATCGTATCTTACGTTTATAAAACAACGGTTCTAATAATGCTGCAAAAAAAGCTCCTGTTGAGAACATCGACAGCGCAATAGAAATATTTGCTTCTTTAATAGATGCAAAAAAAGTAATCCAGTGCAACGCTATAATAACTCCAGCACCAAGAAATTGTACTAATTTTCTTCGGGAAATAGCTAGCTTAATTCGTCTTATTTTAATATATAAAAACATTAAAATTCCTGCAATAGACATTCTATACCAAACTAAGGAAAAGGCTTCAATAGCTATCAGTTCTCCTAGTATTGCTGTAAAACCAGCAATAAATACTAAAAAATGTAAGTGTAAATGGTGCTTAAGATTATCGTTTGGCATTGAAATATAAATAGGCAGCTAAAATACCAAACAGAATATTAGGTAACCAAACCATTAGTAACGAATTATAGGAAGCATTTGCACCTAAAACTTCAAATATCTTTAAAAAGAATACATACGAAAACATGATGGTAACACCTAAAGCTAAATTAATACCAATCCCTCCTCTTCTCTTTTTAGAGGCTAAAACAACCGCGATAAGTGTTAGAATAAATGAAGAAATAGGTAAGCTAGATCGTTTATAAATTTCCACTTTATACTGATTTAAGCTTTTAACACCTCTATTCTCGGAAACCGCGATTAATTTACTCAGTTGAACTGAATTCATTGCCTTCGCTATGGTACTGGTATATACTAAATCTTGCGGTTTAAAGCTAAATATAGTATCTAGTTTTCTATCTGAAAATATGCTATCGTTTTTAGAGCGTATGTATCTTTTCTTAAAATTAGTAAGCGTAAATGTAGAATCTTTCGCATTGTATTTAATATTCTTAGCCATTAACTTATACTTTAGTTTATATCCGTCAAATTGCTCATAAGCAAAATCATAACCCATATTATTCTTAATATCAAAATTTCTAAAATAGATGTAGTCATTATCGCTCAACTGAAGATTTACATTAGTTACATACGTTTTTGACCTTTTCTTTTTTCTTAAGTAGTTATCTTGAAATTCTTCAAAAGTCCCATTTGTTCTAGGCACGATAAAATGATTGGCAACTAATGCTAATATGGCAATACCCAATGCACCAATAAAATAAGGTTTTAAAAAACGCTTAAAAGAAATGCCAGCACTGTGAATAGCTACAATTTCTGTTTTATTGGCTAATTGAGAAGTAAAAAGTATCGTGGAAATAAATAATGCCAACGGCATAAAAGTATTCGCATAATAGATAATAAAAGGGATGTAATATTCTTGAATTATTTGTGAAAATTCTAATTCTGGGCGCGCTAAGAATTTTCCTATTTTATCTGATGTATCAATAGCAATCGCTACCGGAATTAAAATAAGTAGCGTAAATATAAAAGAGGTAATATATTTTTTGAGTATATATAAATCTAGCTTCCGCAAGGTTATAATCTTTTATCCATTTGTTTTACCATTTGGTTTTTCCAAGAGGTAAAGTCTCCCGCTAAGATATGCTTTCTAGCTTCACGAACCAACCAAAGATAAAAACCAAGATTATGAATAGAAGCAATCTGTTTTCCGAGATATTCTTTTGAAGCAAATAAATGACGTAAGTATGCTTTAGAATAATAGGTGTCAACATAGGTAATCCCCATCTCATCTATTGGCGAAAAATCATCAGCCCATTTTTTATTCTTTATATTAATCGTACCATGTGCTGTAAAAAGCATTCCGTTTCTCGCGTTACGCGTTGGCATCACACAATCAAACATATCGACTCCTAATGCAATATTTTCGAGAATATTAATTGGCGTACCCACCCCCATTAAGTAACGCGGTTTCTCTTTGGGAAGAATATCGCAAACAATTTCTGTCATCTCATACATTTCTTCAGCAGGTTCTCCAACAGAAAGACCTCCAATAGCATTACCCTCGGCTTCAACAGAAGCAATATACTCGGCAGATTGTTTACGTAAATCTTTATAGGTACTCCCTTGTACTATCGGAAAAAATGTTTGTTTATAACCGTATAGTTCTGGTGTTTTCGCTAAATGATCTATACAACGATGTAACCAACGATGTGTCATATACATTGATTGTTTGGCATACCCATATTCACATGGATACGGGGTACACTCATCAAAAGCCATTATAATATCGGCACCAATACTTCTTTGAATATCCATTGAAAATTCAGGAGAAAAAAAATGTGAGGAACCATCAATATGTGATTTAAACCTCACGCCTTCTTCTTGAATTTTTCTATTACCTGATAACGAATATACCTGATAACCACCAGAATCGGTTAAAATGGGACGCTCCCAATTCATAAATTTATGCAGACCCCCAACTTTTTCTAAAATAGGTGTTTGTGGGCGCAAATACAGATGATACGTATTCCCTAGAATGATGTCTGCATTGATATCATCTTTTAATTCACGTTGATGTACGCTTTTAACAGAAGCAACCGTACCAACAGGCATAAAAATAGGCGTTTTAATCTTACCGTGGTCGGTGGTTATCTCTCCTGCTCTAGCCTTACTTTCTTTATCGTGTCCTTTTAGTTCGAATTGCATTGAATTTCTTTAGAATCGTTTTCAATATTTTTTTGATTTCGTCATTCAACTGCACTTCGAATCTGCTCAATACAGGTTCGCTTAGGGTATCAATTCAATCAAAAAATACTAGCACTGAAAATCTTTTGTCTTTTCTCTTTTAGTCTGTGATTAAAATTAGACATTAAATCTAAAATGCATGATATCACCATCTGCAACAACATATTCTTTACCTTGTACTGCTAGTTTACCAGCTTCCTTCACTTTAGCTTCACTGCCCATAGAAACAAAATCATTGTATTTCATTACTTCAGCACGAATAAATCCTTTTTCAAAATCAGTATGTATTACACCCGCTGCTTGAGGTGCCGTATCACCCACATGAATTGTCCAAGCTCGTACTTCTTTTTTACCTGCGGTAAAATACGTCTGTAGATTTAACAATTCATAGGCCGCACGAATTAATTTAGAGGCACCTGGTTCATCTAAACCAAGATCTTCTAAAAACATTTCTTTTTCTTCATAGGTTTCTAACTCTGCTATATCAGCTTCAGTGGCAACAGCCAATACTAAAACACCTGCGTTTTCACTTGCTATAGCTTCTTTCACTTTAGCAACATATTCATTACCATCTTTAGCAGAGGCTTCATCGACATTACAGACATATAAAACAGGTTTGTCAGTAATAAACTGCATGGTTTGTATAAATTCAGCTTCCTTTTCTGTTCTCTCAAAAGATCGAATAGAATGCCCTTCTTCTAAATGTGCTTTCACTCTTTCTAAGACATCTTGTTCAACCTGCGCTTCTTTATTACCCGTTTTTGCCGTTCTTTTTACTCTTTCAAGACGTTTATCTACAGTTTCTAGATCCTTTAGTTGTAATTCTATATCAATAGTTTCTTTATCTCTTATCGGATCTACCGATACATCAACATGCACTATATTGTCATTATCAAAGCAACGCAACACATGTAAAATTGCGTCTGTTTCTCTAATATTCGCCAAAAATTGATTACCTAATCCTTCTCCTTTACTTGCGCCACGAACTAAACCTGCAATATCTACAATCTCTACAGTCGCTGGTAGTACTTTTTCTGGCTCCACAAGCTCTTCAAGTTTCGCTAATCTCAGATCAGGAACATTTACAACACCAATATTTGGTTCAATCGTACAGAATGGAAAATTTGCACTTTGTGCCTTAGCATTTGATAAACAGTTAAATAATGTTGATTTTCCAACATTTGGTAGTCCTACAATTCCAGCTTTCATTGATAACTTTTTAGTTGTTATTCCTTTATTCAAGGAATCTCATTTTGCGGTGCAAATATAGCATTAATACTATGAAGTAAGAGCATAAAAAAATCCTAAACTTTAGCGGTTTAGGACTCTAGTACATATAAAAATAAATTTCTCTAATCTTCTGGATGCATAAAACGCTGCTTGCCTAATAACTCTTCTTCAGTTTCTACATGATCTTCATCGGGCACACAACAATCTACAGGGCATACTGCTGCACACTGTGGCTCTTCATGAAATCCTTTGCACTCGGTACATTTATCAGGAACTATATAATAAATTTCGTCAGAAACAGGTTCTTGTACTTCCTCTGCATCTACTTCATTACCGTTTGGTAAAATTACTTTGCCCGTTAACGAAGTACCATCTTTATAACGCCAATCATCTGCGCCTTCATAAATTGCTGTATTAGGGCATTCTGGCTCACAGGCCCCACAATTTATACATTCATCAGTTATAATAATTGCCATATTTTAAATTACTTTAAATTTGCAGTTGCAAAGTTACAAAAACCTAAACGTAAAAAAAGGTTAAATGTTATTACAAAACAGAATTAACGCATTTGTTAAATTAGGCAGTTTTTTAAGTCAATTTTCACAAAAAGAAATTAAAATAAATAGCGAAGTTGAATACAATAACTTATTCTTTGATGCTTTTAAATTGCAAATACATAGAGCTCAAGAATTTAATGGATGGTTTACAAAAGAAAATGTTTTATTCGCTTTTGAATATTGGAGTAATCAATTAACATTAAGTAAATTACAAAATTGGACTTCAAATTATAGTTTAGACTCTAATTCTAATAAAACTATTGCCATAATTATGGCTGGCAATATACCTTTAGTCGGGTTTCATGATTTTTTATCAGTACTAATTTCAGGGCATTCAGTGATCGTAAAGCAATCTTCTAACGATAAGCATTTCTTACCACTTATAGCTAAATATTTAGAATATGTGGCCCAAGAATTTGAGGAAAAAATTAACTTTACAGAAGGTAACTTAGAAAATTTTGATGCAATTATAGCTACTGGTAGTAATAATACCGCCCGTTATTTTGAATATTATTTCGGTAAATACCCAAATATTATACGAAAGAATAGAACTAGCACAGCCATTATCACTGGAAAAGAAACCAAAGAAGAATTAACGGCACTTGGTGAAGACATTTTTCGTTATTTTGGGTTAGGATGTCGTAGTGTTTCAAAGCTCTTTGTACCTAAAAACTATAATTTTGATACATTTTTTGGAGCTATCTATGACTATAAAGACATTATAAACTACAAGAAATACGAAAATAACTACGATTATAACAAGGCTGTATATTTGATGAGTGAATTTGATCTATTAGAAAATGGTTTTCTTATAATCAAAGAAGATGAAAGTTATGCTTCCCCTATCGCCTCCTTATTTTATGAGTACTATGATGATTTAGACACCTTACGCGTTAAGCTAAAAAATGATGCCGATAACATTCAATGTATTGTGAGTAACAGTATAGAAAATGCTATTCCTTTTGGTCAAACACAACAGCCCAGTCTAACAGATTATGCAGATGGTGTCGATACTATGGCTTTTTTGAGTGAATTATAAAGAAAAAACTCAATCTCCAAACTCTGTATCTAATTTAAGATAATCTAAAAACTCTCGCTTAGTCGTGTCATCTTTAAACTTACCCCCAAACTCTGAGGTAACCGTACTACTCGCTACATCGCGAATACCACGAGAGTTTACGCATAAATGTTTCGCATCAATTACACAAGCTACATCTTGCGTACCCAAAGCTTGTTGTAATTCTTGAACGATTTGTATGGTAAGTCGCTCTTGTACTTGTGGACGCTTTGCATAATAATCTACAATACGATTCATTTTAGAAAGTCCGATAACATTACCCTTTGAAATATAGGCTACATGGGCTCTACCAACTATGGGTAATAAATGGTGTTCACAGGTAGAATATACCGTGATATTCTTCTCTACCAGCATTTCACCATACTTGTAATTATTATCAAATGTTGATGGTTTAGGCTTATTTTTAGGATTCAAACCTCCGAAAATCTCTTTCACAAACATTTTTGCTACACGTTTAGGCGTGCCTTGCAAACTATCATCTGTAAGATCCATCCCTAATGTATGTAAAATATTTGTCATGTCTGCCTCGATTGAGGCAATTTTCTCATCATCAGAAGCTTCAAATGCATCATCACGTAAAGGTGTTTTCGCTGATGAAAATATATGATCATCACCCATCTCTTCTATCTTTGTTTTTCCGTTCTTTCCTTCAAACATAGTCTCAATATTATATAAAATTATGAATTCTTAACAGTCTCAACCAGCGTTTGTAAATCACAAGCCATCTGTTCGCCAGAATTCATGTTTTTTAATGTGTATTTATTATTTTCTAGTTCAGACTCACCAGCCATTACCGTAAATTCAATAGTTCTACGATTGGCATAATTCATTTGTTTTTTAATTTTGGTATTGTCTGGATACAATTCAACTTTTATACCTTCCCTTCTTAATGTTTTGATTGCTTGTAAGCAATAGAGAGCTTCTTTATCTCCAAAATTCAGAAATAAGACCTTCGGTTTTGGCAATTCAACAGATTTAAATAGCTTCAGTTCTTCTAAAACTAATTGAATTCTATCTAAGCCAAATGAAATACCAATACCACTCATATCTTTTAATCCGAAGATCCCTGTAAGGTCATCATAACGACCACCGCCGCCGATGGAACCTAACTGCACATCATTTGCTGTTACTTCAAAAATCGCTCCTGTATAGTAATTTAACCCTCTTGCTAGTGTGACATCTATAACTAGTGTTGAAAATTTTAATCCTAAGTCATCTACGGCATTAATTACAGATTCTAATTCCGAAACCCCTTGAGAACCTTCGTCGGAAGCATCCAAAATACCTTTCAACTTAGTTAACTTTTCTTTATTAGTTCCTGTGAGACTAAACAGGGGTTCAACTTTTTTAATAGCATCTTGTGTAATGCCTTTAGCAAGCATTTCTTTTACTACACCCTCCTCACCTATTTTATCAAGTTTATCTAAAGCTATTGTAAAATCTATCAATTTATCTTGTGCTCCAATAATTTCGGCAATACCAAATAATATTTTTCTATTGTTTAGTTTAATAGTTGTAGCAATACCTAGATCAGAAAAGATAGCATCGTATAGTTGGATAAATTCTACTTCTTGAAATAAAGATTTGCTCCCAACTACATCGGCATCACACTGATAAAACTCACGAAAACGTCCTTTTTGAGGTCTATCGGCACGCCAGACAGGCTGCATTTGATATCGCTTAAATGGAAACACAATATCATTTTGATGTTGTACTACATACCGCGCAAAAGGGACTGTTAAGTCGTAACGCAGAGCTTTCTCAGAGATTTGAGAAGTAACTTTTACACTCTCTTTATGTTTAAGTAAATTTTCATCAGCTTTAGCTAGAAAATCACCTGAGTTTAATATCTTAAAAATTAAACGATCTCCTTCTTCACCATATTTGCCCATCAATGTAGAAGAATTTTCAAATGAAGGTGTTTCTATAGGCTGAAATCCATATAACTCGAAATGTTTTCTAATCGTAGAAAATATATAGCTTCGTTTCGCTACTTCAGTAGGTGAAAAATCACGTGTTCCTTTAGGTATGCTTGGTTTTTGTGCCATCCATTAAATTATGGCTGCAAATATCAGAAATTTATACTGATTTGTATTAAATACAATAAAACTATATACAAATTATATTAAATACAAAAGCGTCACACTATATTCTCTTCAGCATCACGTAAAACTTCTAAGGATGAATATTTATTAAATAAGAGCCTAAAACAAGTTCAGAGTGAAGGTACAATCATTGATTTTTTTGCTTAGGTTTAAACCATTTAAAGACTTTGAATAGCAACCAAAGTATAAACAACAAAAAAATGATCGCTAAAGGCGCCCAAATAAAAGATAATATAGACATCACTATCGATGTGCCTGTTTCTACTGATGAAACCACAGGGTTTGCGATCCCTCCGGTGGTGGTGGTTGATGCCAGCCGCGTTGTTGATGTCGAAGCTTTTATAGCAGTTGCAGTACCGCCACCTGCAATAATGGCTAATGACCAAGTTACTAAAGGGTCTAAACCCGCAGCAGTTGAAAGCATTACTGCTGTACCAGCGACCGCTGCTAAAGGAATGGCGATAGCATCTAATATGTTATCAAACCAAGGGATGAGATATCCAATAATTTCAAGTACAGTAGCTATACCCAATGTTATCATAGCTGGCATACCTCCTACCCATTCCCAACTTTCGTTTAATGGAATAATATTATAATACGATGCTAAACTTAATGCAAAAAGCGGGACAAATACTCTAAAGCCTACAGACGCAGCAAGACCTATTCCTAAAAGGATACTAAATACCGTTGAAATTTCCATGGAGGCTAATTTAATAATTTATAGAAAAAGCCTAGTTAAAATGATATCATGTTCAAAAAAGGGGATTTTTCCTGTGCAAAAAGGGGTTTTTTCCTGTTTTATGATTTCTAAAGTTTTAAGAGGTTTGTCAAACCTTAACTAAATTAAAAAATCATTGATCAATTACAATAATAAGAAAAGAAAAAGTTCTTTTAACAATAGTCAATTCTGGGATAGGTTAGTTAAGGGTTTATTTATATCTGGATTGGCTATCATCATTATTGTAGTATTCTTAAAATATCTTGACTACCTTTAAGCTACGTAAAAGAATAAAGTGCTATAAGAAGACTAAAACCTCTTGAGATACCTATTTTGAGAGGTTTTATGTTTTTTGTTCTTTCTTTTTTGCTGCAGGAAATAATACATTATTTAATATCAAGCGATATCCAGGAGAATTTGGGTGCAAATCGAGTTCTGTTTTTGGGTCACCTACTCTATGTGTATAATCCTCGGGATCATGACCACCATAGAAGGTCCAAAGTCCTTTACCTTTAACACCGTGAATATATCTTGCTTCACCATTAGATTTGTTTTCACCCATCACCAGCACATTAGACTTTACATTTTTTCTATCATAGCTAGTGGTTTGCCCCATAAAACCTTTTACCAACTGTGTATGGTTTTGTGTAAGCATGGTAGGTACCGGATCCCATTTTGCTGAATATTCTTGTAAAGAAAAATAATCGGCAGTACGTGGTATTTTTCTTTTCATGGTCATATCTATCGATGAAAATTCATAGACTACTGGACTTCTAACTAATTCAAAATCTTTAAAAGCAAAAGTTTTTGAAAAGTCTATTTTCTTCTGATACCCATTTTCTGATGGATCTCCGTCAAACATTGTTTCACAAATATCAATACCTTCTGCAGCTAAAGCAATATCAAAACTATCAGTAGCCGAACACATGGCGAACATGAATCCACCTCCGATCACATAATCCCTTATTTTTAAAGATACATCTCTTTTGGCTTCAGAGACTTTACTATACCCCAATTTTTTAGCAAGATTTTCAGCATCTCGTTTACCTTGAATATACCAAGGTGCTGTTCTAAAAGAACCATAGAACTTACCAAATTGACCTGTAAAATCTTCATGATGTAAATGTAACCACTCATATAATAGCAATTCATCTTTTAACACTTCTTCATCATATACTACATCATATGGAATTTCGGCATAATTTAAGACCATCGTTACCGCATCATCCCAAGGCATTTTATCTTTAGGGGAATACACCGCAATTTTAGGTGCTTTTTCTAGAACAACTGCTTCCATATTCTGTGAAGGGCTTTTAATCTCTTCAAGAATAGCTAGTGCTTCTGTATCTGAAATAACCTCATAAGAAACCCCTCTTATAGTACACTCTTTACGAAAGATTTCTTGGTCTTCTAATAAAAAAGAGCCGCCTCGATAATTTAACAACCACTTTACATCATAGTTTTGTTGTAAAGAAAAATAAGTAATACCGTAGGCTTTTAAATGATTTTTCTGTCCTACATCATCCATCGGTATTAGGATAAAAGATGCATGCATCGAAACTGATACTAAAGCTAATATGACAAAAATTAATAAACTACGCACTCTATATTACATTTTTAAAACGGAACATCTCCGTCATCGGAAGTTCCAAATACATCTTCGGCATTAGGTAGTTGATTTGGTGTAATAAAATCATTCATCTTTGACTGAAATTCTGTTGAGAATGCTTCTTCAAGATCAGAAAATTGTGCCAAATGCCCTGTAAACTTCAATCGAATATTATCTAAACCACCATTTCTATGTTTGGCAACAATAAATTCAGCTTGACCTTCACATGGACTTCTTTCTTCATCATCCCATTCTGTGTGACCATAGTATTCTGGTCTATAAATAAACGAAACAATATCAGCATCCTGCTCTATCGCTCCAGATTCACGTAAATCTGATAATAATGGGCGTTTGCTTCCTCCACGTGTTTCTACCGCACGCGATAATTGAGATAATGCAATGACTGGTATATTTAATTCTTTTGCTAACGCTTTTAAATTTCGTGAGATCATTGAAATTTCTTGCTCACGATTTCCGCCACCTGCATTACCAGCGGTCATTAATTGCAAATAATCAATTACAATAATTTTGATATCATGCTGTGATGCTAAACGACGCGCCTTCGCTCTAAGGTCAAAAATAGATAGTGATGGCGTGTCATCTATAAAAATAGGTGCTTTCGAAAGGTTTTTAACTTTTACGTTTAATTGCTCCCATTCATGAGGTGCTAAATCTCCTTTTCGTAATTTACCAGAAGAAATTCCTGTTTCACTAGAGATCATTCTGGTAATTAACTGTACCGAAGACATCTCTAAAGAAAATACAGCAACAGGTATACCAAAATCGATTGCCATATTCTTAGACATCGACATTACAAATGCTGTTTTACCCATACCAGGCCTCGCAGCTAATATAACAAGATCTGAAGGTTGCCAACCCGAAGTAAGTGCGTCTAATTTCGTAAATCCAGTAGCTACACCACTCATGCCATCTTGGCTTGATATCTCTTCAATCTTTTTAAGTGCTTGGCTTACCAAACCCTCAGCAGACTCTGAACTCTTTTTTAAATTACCTTGTGTAACTTCAAATAATTTAGTCTCTGCCGAATCTAAGAGATCAAAAACATCTGAAGTTTCATCATAAGCCTCATCGATAATTTCTGAAGAAATAGAGATCAATCTACGTTGAATATATTTTTGCAAAATAATTCTTGCATGAAATTCAATGTGCGCAGATGAGGCTACTTTTTGAGTTAAATTAACCAGATAAAAATCACCTCCTATTCGCTCAAGTTTACCCTCTTTACGCAAACTATTAGAAACTGTAAGTAAATCTATCGGCTCAGAATCATTAAACAACTTAAAAATGGTATCGTAAATATCTTGATGTGCCTGTTTGTAAAAAGCGTCTGCATGCAAAATATCAATAACAGTATCTACACCTTTTTTATCAATCATCATAGCTCCCAATACAGCTTCCTCTAAATCAACCGCTTGAGGTGGTAACTTTCCTTTTTCAAGATTAATTACCGATGCTTTTTTAATATTTTTTGCTCGAACAGGCCTTAGATTTTCCATCAGGCAAATGTAATTTTTTAAACCTTAACTCTTCACGAATTTACTATTTAATTTGTGCACAGAATCTGTTGATAAATTAAAGTTTTGTTAATAAGTCTCACAATTATTAAGCCAATAAATATTTACCTATTTTTGAGTAATGAAATCACTAAAAATAGCTAGAATTCTTACTGTATTATTACCACTACAGATACTTTTTATATCCATTTTATCTGCATATCCTCATATTATTGAGCAGTATTATTCAAAAGGTATTTATCTAATAATTTCTAGAGTATTTAGAAAAGTTTTTGGTTGGTTACCTATTTCAGTAGGCGATATCTATTATACGCTTTTAGGGATATTTTTTATTTACGCCATTTACAAACTTTTTAAAGGAGGCTTTCTTAAAAACATCCAAAGAAAATTATGGCATTTTGGCGCGTTTTTATCTGTCTTCTATTTTCTTTTCTACTTTTTATGGGGTATCAACTATTATCGTTCTTCTTTATTCGAATCACTCGAATTACATAAAAAAGAATACACAAAAAATGAATTAATAGCGTTGTCTCAAGAGCTACTAGAAAACACTAAAAAAATACACCAACAAATTACTACTAATGATACACTTAAGGTTGTTATTAATCAAGACAAAGAAACCATAATCAAAAAAGCCGTATTGGGTTATGATGCTCTTGAGAAAAAGATACCAAAATTTAAATATGCATCTCCATCTATAAAAAAGTCATTGTATAGTTTACCACTTACTTATATGGGATTCTCTGGTTATTTTAATCCCTTTTCTGGGGAAGCTCAAGTAGATTATTTAGTGCCAAAAACTAGTTTGCCTACTATAGCTACACATGAGATTGCACACCAATTAGGGTATGCTTCTGAGAGTGAGGCAAATTTTATAGGTTTTCTAGCAGCTATTCACCATCAAGAAAAATACTATCAATACACAGGTTATTTAAAAGCGCTACGTTATACGGTTGCCGCTACTTATGGCAAAGATTCTGTTGCTGGTAAACGTCTGATTGATTCTATCCCAAAAGGAATAAAAAAGAACATCCTAGAATCACAAAATTTTTGGAGAACGTATCAAAATAAAGCTGAACCTTTCTTTAAAATATTCTACGACAACTATCTAAAAGTCAATCAACAAAAAGATGGTATTAAAGGATATAGCAATATGGTAGGCTTACTTGTTGCCTATAGAAAAAAGTATGAGTTTTAATTTTCTTAAAATAGTGTTAAAATCTACAAAACTTTCCTTAACTCAATTTATCGTTTTACCTTTATATCATTAATTAACTCATCAAATTTTTATATGAAAAAAAATAACTTCATTATGTTATTGGGAGTTGTTTTTGTTTTTTGGTTTTCATTAAGACCAATAGCACAAGAATACATTCCTAAAAATGATGGTGTAAAAACCACAAACGAAAATTATACTGCTTTTACCAATGCCAAGATCTATATTACACCTACAAATGTTATAGAAAATGGAACACTGCTTATTAAAAAAGGTAAGGTAGTTGCATCTGGAGCTAACATAAAAGTTCCTGAAAATTCTTTAGTCGTTGATCTTAAAGGAAAACATATTTATCCTTCTTTTATAGAAATATACTCTGATTTCGGAATTGAGAAACCTAAACGACAAAATGGCTTTGGACAAGCCCCTCAATATGATTCAAAACGTAAAGGATATTATTGGAATGAACATATAACTCCTGAAATTGAGGCATTAGAAAAGCTAAAATTCGATACTAAAAAAGCAAAGGAACTTGTAAAGTCTGGTTTTGGAGTTGTGAATACACATTTTCAAGATGGTATCATTAGAGGTACGAGTGTATTGGTTGCCTTAAATGATCAAGTCGGTAATGACAAACGAATTTTAAGTGATCGTACTGCACAACATTTTTCCTTTAGAAAAGGAAATAGTTCTAGACAATCATACCCTACCTCTTTAATGGGAGCAATGGCTTTAATTCGCCAAGTGTATCATGATGCAAAATGGTATCAAAACGGAGGTTCAGAAACAAAAGACTGGTCATTAGAAGCTTTTAATAAAAATAAAAAATTGCCACAAATATTCGATGCGGGGAGTCTTGCAAACGATTTAAGAGCCGACAAAATAGGTAATGAATTCGGTGTAAACTATATCATTAAAGGTGGTGGAGATGAATATGCAAGAATTAACGATATAAAAAGTACTAATGCTAGTTATATTATCCCAATTGATTTTCCTGCTGCTTATGATGTTAGTGATCCTATAAATGCTGCTGTGGTTGAATTAAAAGATATGCGTCATTGGAACCAAGCGCCGACAAATCCTAAAGTTTTAGCAGAAAATGGAGTGCTTTTTGCGCTTACTACTGCAGATTTGAAAAAGGTGAGTAGTTTTAAAAATAATTTAATGACCGCAATAAAACATGGCTTAGATAAAACCAAGGCACTAGAAGCGTTGACTACTATCCCAGCACAATTATTAGGTAAAAGTGCCATGATTGGTAATCTTAATAAAGGAGCTATTGCTAATTTCTTAATTACTTCTGGAAATATTTTTGATAAGAAAACAACACTCTATGAGAATTGGATACAAGGTCATAAAAATGTAATCAATGAAATGAATCTAAAGGATATTCGTGGTGATTATGATCTCAATATCGTTGGTAATACGTATGATTTGAAACTTTCAGGTGAACTGTCTAAACTAAAGTCTGAATTAAAAAAGGATAGTGTTAAGATGGATTCAAAAGTAGTTTATAAAGATGGTTGGTTCAATCTAATTTATATTCCGTCAGATGAGAAAGAAAAAAGATTTGTAAGATTATCTGCTGTTATTGGAGATTCTGATACTCTTTCAGGAACTGGGACTTTAGCCAGTGGCAGCTCAACAAATTGGTCAGCAACTAAGAAAGAGTCGAATGATAAAAAGGATGAAAAGAAAAAAGATAGTGAGAAACAGGATGATTTAGTTATTATGCCAGTTACCTACCCTAACACTGCATATGGTCTATCAGAAAAGGTTAAACAAGAAACTGTTTTATTTAAAAATGCAACTGTTTGGACGAATGAAACGGATGGTATTTTAGAGAATACAGATGTTTTAGTTCAGAACGGTAAGATTTCTAATATTGGAAAAAATTTATCAGCCAATGGGGCACGAGAAATTGACGCTACGGGTAAGCATCTTACAGCTGGTATTGTTGATGAGCATTCTCATATAGCTGCAGCGGCTATTAATGAAGCAGGGCATAATTCATCTGCAGAAGTTACCATAGAAGACGTTGTGAGCGATGATGATATTAATTTATTTAGAAATCTTTCTGGCGGCGTAACTTCTATTCAGATCTTACATGGTTCGGCAAATCCAATTGGTGGACGATCGGCTGTTATTAAATTAAAATGGGGTGAAAAAGCTGACAAACTAATTAACCCTAATGCAGATCCATTCATCAAGTTTGCTTTAGGAGAAAACGTGAAACAAAGTAATTGGGGAGATAATGCGAATTCTCGTTTTCCGCAAACACGTATGGGTGTTGAACAAGTTTATACTGATTATTTTCAACGAGCAAAAGAATATGATCAACAGTGGAAAGCTTATAACGCATTATCAAAAAAGGTGAAAGCTAGAACTAAGGCTCCGAGAAAAGATATTGAATTAGAAGTTTTAGCTCAAATACTTAATAAAGAACGTTTTATTTCTTGTCATTCTTATGTGCAAAGTGAGATTAATATGTTAATGAAAGTTGCTGAAAAGTTTGATTTTAACGTAAACACATTCACACATATCTTAGAAGGCTATAAGGTAGCAGATAAAATGAAAGAACATGGTGTCGCCGGATCTACTTTTTCTGATTGGTGGGCCTATAAATATGAAGTAAATGATGCAATCCCTTTTAATGCAGCTATTATGCACAATGCAGGTGTTTTAACCGCTATTAATAGTGATGACCGCGAAATGTCGAGGAGGCTAAATCAAGAAGCAGCGAAATCGGTAAAATATGGAGGTGTTTCTGAAGAAGATGCATGGAAATTTGTAACGCTTAATCCTGCAAAAATGTTACATATCGATGACAGAGTTGGTAGTGTTAAAATTGGTAAAGATGCAGATTTAGTACTTTGGACAGAGCATCCGATGTCAATCTATGCGAAAGCAGAGAAAACCATGATTGAAGGTGGAATTTATTATGATTTAGAAAAGTTACCTGAAATGCAAAAAGCTATTGATAAAGAAAGAAATCAATTAATAAATATGATGCTTGAGGCGAAAAATAAGGGCATGAAGACACAGACTCCCAAAACTAAGAAAAAAGAAGCTTTTCACTGTGACACATTAATCTATCAACAATAAAATAAAAGACATGAAAAATTTAATAAAATTAGTACTTGTTTCGATGCTGTTGGTAGGTTCTTTAGCGTATGCACAGCAGACACCAGCACCTAAACAAAGTGAATCTATATTAATAACGGGGGCAGTTGCACATATTGGTAACGGACAGGTAATTCAAAATAGTGCTATTGGTTTTGAAAATGGGAAGATTACTTTTATAGGTAATGCATCAGAAGCTAATACTGGGAGTTTCTCTAAAGTTATTAATGCCTCGGGCAAACATGTGTATCCAGGATTTATTGCTGCAAATACCTCTTTAGGTCTCGCAGAAATAGATGCCGTAAGAGCGACTAGAGACTTTGATGAAATAGGCACTATGATACCCCATATACGAAGTTTGATCGCTTATAATGCAGAATCTAAGGTAGTAGAAAGCATGCGTCCTAACGGCGTTCTAATAGCTCAAATTGCGCCTAGAGGCGGAACTATTTCTGGAACGTCTTCTGTAGTACAATTAGATGCTTGGAACTGGGAAGATGCTGCAATAAAAGTAGATGACGGTATTCATCTTAATTGGCCATCAGTATTTCAAAGAGGTCGTTGGTGGTTAGGAGAAGACCCTGCTTTTAAACCAAGTAAAAATTACAAAAAACAAATTGATGATATAGCAAATTTCTTTAGCAATGCAAAGGCCTACGAAAAAAGCGGCAAGAGAAAAAGACATTTACCCTATGAAGCCGTTCAGGGTCTTTATGACGGAAGTAAAAAATTATATGTACGTGCCTCAAAAGAAAAAGCGATTGTTGATGCTGTTAACTGGGCAAAAAAAGCGGGAATTAAATACGTGGTTCTTGTGCATGGAGATGAAGCCGAAAAAACTGCTGATCTACTTAAGAAACATGATATTCCAGTATTAGTGCCTAGACCTCATCGTTTGCCTTGGGCTGAAGACCATGACGTTTTAGGGCCTTTTAAATTAGCTAAACAATTAACAGATAAAGGCTTGACTGTTGCTATTGAAATGGAAGGACAAATGGAACGTATGAATACACGCAACCTACCTTTTTATGCAGGCTCCTATGCAGCGCATGGTTTAGATAAAGAAAAAGCCGTGCAACTTATTACATTAAATGCAGCAAAAATATTAGGTATAGATACAATTGCGGGGAGTTTAGAAACTGGTAAAGATGCTACACTCTTTATTTCTAAAGGCGATGCGCTTGATATGCGTACTAATATTATAGAAAAGGCATTTATTCAAGGTCGTGACATTAGTTTAGAAACACATCAAACTAAATTGTTTAAAAGATACTCAGACAAACTATCTACCAGAAATTAACATTTTTCAAGGTCGTTAAAAGCTCCCTAATTGGGAGCTTTTTATATTTTTGACAAATTTTAACCGTGTATAAAGAAATAGCAAGCATACAAAATCAACTAATCAAACATATTTTACAGCTTCAAGAAAAGTCAAGATCTCGTAAGAAGCACAGGCAATTTGTAGTTGAGGGTGAACGAGAAATACGACTTGCAATACAAGGTGGTTATCAAATAGAATTTCTATTATTTTGTGATGTAATTTTTAATACTTCTAAAATCGAAGACTTTACAATTGAAACTTCTAGAATCATCAAAATTAGTAGAGATGTTTACCAAAAGTTAGCATTTAGAGAAAGTACTGAAGGTCTTATTGCTATGTTTCGTTCAAAATCACTAAGTCTTTCAGAATTAAAATTCAAGAGACCTAATCTACTTATTTTAATAACCGAAGCTCCAGAAAAACCAGGAAACATCGGTGCTTTGCTTAGAACAGCTGATGCTGCTAATTTAGATGCGGTCATCATAGCAAATCCTAAAACAGATTTATATAACCCTAATATCATCCGCTCTAGCGTTGGCTGTGTATTTACGAATCAAATTGCTAGTGGTACAACAGCTGAAGTTATTAGTTTTTTAAAAGAGAAAAACATTACTATCTATTGCGCTGCACTTACAGCTTCTAAAGAATATCATAAAATAGATTATTCTAGTAGTTCAGCATTGGTGGTTGGTACAGAAGCAACTGGATTAAGTGAAAAGTGGCTCAATAATAGTGATCAAAACATTATTATTCCTATGCAAGGCGCGATAGACTCATTAAATGTTTCTGTTTCGGCAGGGATTTTGATTTATGAAGCTAAAAGGCAACGAAAATTCGATTAATGACAAAGTTTAAATGTATTCTCACTTCTGTTTTACTAGCATTGCTTATACAAGGTTGTGGTAGTTCAAAAAATGTAAAAAAAGCGAAAGTAGTAACCATAGATAAAAAACTCTCAACAGAATTCAATCGCTACAAAGGAGTTAAATATAAATATGGTGGTACCGATAAAAATGGTTTCGATTGTTCTGGTTTTGTTGGTAAGGTATATACTAATGCCTTCAATATACAATTACCTCGAACTACTAAAGAAATGGTTTTAAAAGGCAGAAAAGTTGGGAAAAACAATCTTAAAGTGGGCGATCTGGTCTTTTTTAAACCAACCCGCAGATACAATCATGTTGGTATTTATGTTGGTAATGGATATTTTATGCATAGCTCTACCAGCAAAGGTGTTATCAAATCTAAACTAGATAATGGCTATTGGAAAAAAAAGTATCGACAAGCGCGTCGAATACTTAAAAAATGATGAAACCCTAAAGTTTGAAGATTTGTTGGTTTACACTATCTTCGCAGGTTAGAATTTATATTAAAATACAATTCATGACGGCCACTCTCTTATTTAATATACTTATTGCAATAATTGCAGTTAACTTTTTAATTGATAAATACTTAGATTATTTAAATGCCAAACATTTTAATGATAAAATACCCAATGAATTAAAAGATGTTTATGAAGAAGAAACATACTACAAATCTCAAGCATATAAAAAAGAAAATTTTAAATTCTCTTCTATAATTTCAATAGTTTCATTTATAGCTACATTAGCTTTTTTCTATTTTGACGGATTTGCTTTTGTTGACAATTTTGCCAGAACTTTTAGTTCAAATGAAATTGTAATAGCACTTATATTTTTCGGAATAATACTATTAGGTAGCGACATACTCACTACACCATTAGCTTACTACAAGACATTTGTGATTGAAGAAAAGTACGGATTTAATAAATCAACGAAAAAACTATTTTTTATAGATAAAATCAAAGGATGGCTACTCACTATTATACTTGGTGGTGGCATATTGGCTTTAATTATTTGGTTCTATCAATTGACAGGTAAGAATTTCTGGATCTATACTTGGGTATTCATTGCTGTATTTTCATTATTTATGACCTTGTTTTATTCTACTTTAATAGTTCCATTGTTTAATAAACAAACTCCTTTAAAAGATGGTGAATTGAAAACAAAACTAAATGAATTTGCTAGAAAGGTAGGGTTTAACTTAGATAAAATATTTGTTATTGATGGTTCTAAACGTTCTACCAGAGCAAATGCATATTTTACAGGATTTGGTTCTAAAAAACGTATTGTATTGTACGATACTTTAATTAATGATTTAGAGCCTGATGAGATTGTATCTGTACTTGCACATGAAGTAGGTCACTATAAAAAGAAACATGTTATTTTTAATATTACTTTATCTATTATTACTACGGGCATTATGCTATATATCTTGTCACTATTTATTGATAGTAAGCTATTAGCAAATGCTTTATCAGTAAAAATTCCCAGTTTTCATATAAGTTTAATTGCCTTTGGCGTGCTCTATACACCTATTTCTGAACTTATTGGATTGTTTATGAATTATATTTCCCGCAAATTTGAATATCAAGCAGATGATTATGCTAAGAAACATCACAATGCTACAACTCTCATTTCTTCTCTAAAAAAATTATCTAAAAACAACTTAAGTAATTTAACGCCTCATAAGAGTTATGTATTTGCTCATTATTCACATCCAACGTTATTGCAAAGAGTAAAAAATTTGAATAAATAGCTAACGACGCCATTATACTTGTCTAAGAAGAATCTTTATACTATTTTTAATATATGGCTTATACAGCAACATTAGAAGATGAACGAAAAGAGATAACGAAACGTTATAAAGATATGTTGAGTGAAACCTATCAAACGCTTAATGCGGATGATAAAAAACTCATCAGAAGCGCTTTTGACGTTGCTGTTGATGCGCACAAAGACCAACGACGAAAAACAGGTGAACCTTATATTTATCATCCTATTGCCGTTGCTAAAATTGTTGCAAATGAAATTGGCTTAGGCGCTATATCTATTGCTGCTGCCCTACTTCATGATGTTGTTGAAGATTCTGACGATTACACGTTTAATGATATAGAACGTCTCTTTGGAGAAACCATAGCACGTGTGGTAAATGGCCTTACAAAAATATCTAATCTTAGTAAAGAGCAAGATATTTCGATTCAAGCTGAGAATTTTCGAAAAATGCTGTTAACACTTAATGATGATGTTCGTGTAATTCTTATTAAAATAGCTGACCGCTTGCATAATATGCAAACTATGGATGCGATGCCAGCACATAAGCAAGTTAAAATTTCATCAGAAACGCTATATATCTATGCTCCGTTAGCACATCGGTTAGGGTTGTACAATATAAAAACTGAATTAGAAGATTTAGGATTAAAATACACAGAACCCGAAGTGTATAATGATATTTCAATTAAAATACAAGACAGTAAAGAAGATCAAAATACCTATATTCAAGAATTTTCTAATGTCATTAAATCTTCACTTGACAAAGAAAAATTAAAATATACGATTAAAGGGCGTTCAAAATCAATCTATTCAATACGTAAAAAAATGCTTAATCAAGGAGTTTCTTTTGATGAAGTATATGATAAGTTTGCTGTTAGGATCATCTATAAGTCAACCGAGAAACGTGAGAAATTTGATGCTTGGAAGATTTATTCGATAGTTACAGATCATTTTAGACCCAATCCAAATCGATTGCGTGATTGGATATCACAACCTAAGTCAACAGGTTATGAATCATTACACATAACCGTAATGGGTACTAAAGGGCGTTGGGTAGAAGTTCAAATTCGTTCTGAACGAATGGATGAAATCGCTGAAAAAGGTTATGCTGCTCACTTTAAATATAAGCACGCTAACGAAAAAGATTCTGGTCTCGATGGTTGGTTAAATAGACTTAAAGAAACTTTAGAAAATAAAGATATCAATGCAGTTGACTTTGTAGAACAATTTAAGTTAAATCTCTATGCAAAAGAGATTTACATATTCACACCTAAAGGAGATATTAAATCATTACCAAAAGGTGCTACTACCATCGATTTTGCTTTTGCTATTCATACAGAAGTAGGTATGCGTTGCCGAGGAGCCCGAGTAAATGGTAAATTGGTTCCGTTAAGTTATGAATTAAAAAGTGGTGATCAAGTTGATATTATTACCTCAGATAAACAAAAGCCTAAATTAAGCTGGTTAGAGATTGCACAAACTGCGCGTGCCAAATCTAAAATTAGAACCGCACTTAAAGAAGAACAAAAGCAAATAGCAGAAGAAGGTAAAGAAGTATTAACAAGGAAACTTCGACATTTAAAGATTCAATTAAACGAGAAAACGGTAAACGAACTTGTAAATCATTTTAAATTAAAAACTAGTCTCGATTTATTCTACAGAGTAGGTACTGGCTCGATAGACAATCAACAAATAAAAGAATATGTTGCTCAGAGGTCTAATGCACTTTACAGTTTCTTTAAAAGAAATATTCGCCGCACACCATCCTCTAATGAGCAACAGACTGAACAAGAGATTACTAATAAATACGATTTATTAGTTTTTGGTAAAGATGAACAAAAACTAGATTATAAATTAGCAAATTGCTGCCACCCAATAGCTGGTGACAAAGTGTTTGGATTTGTAACAGTTAATGAAGGTATAAAAGTACATAAACAGAACTGCCCAAATGCCATTAGTCTCCAATCTCAATTTGCCTATAGAATTATGCCTGCAAAATGGATAGATTCTTCGCAACAAGAATATAAAGTTACACTACGTATCACTGGGTTAGATAATATGGGACTTGTTAATGAGGTAACTAAGCTCATTTCGAATTCTATGCATGTAAATATTCATAGTATCAATATTGCTGGTAACGAAGGAGTTTTTGATGGTAAATTAGCAGTAAGTATTAAAAATAAAAACCAATTAAAAAAGCTTATAAACAGGCTTAAAAGCATAGAGGGTATCGATAAAGTATATCGTATGGATTGATTGTTTAAAAGATGTTAATCTTTTTAACTAACAGCTTTACAAATCACCTAATTAAAATGTAAATTTGTCTGATAACTTACTAAAGTTTTGAAAAACGTAGAAAACAATAAAAATCAAGAGATCGTAAAAAACGTATTTACAAAATTTCTTGAAAGTAATAGTCATAGAAAGACACCAGAACGGTACGCCATTCTACAAGAAATCTATGACCATAACGATCATTTCGATATTGAATCTTTATACATCTATATGAAGAATAAAAACTATCGAGTAAGTCGAGCTACGTTGTATAATACTATTGAATTGTTATTAGAATGTGGTTTGGTGAGACGCCATCAATTTGGGCAAAACCAAGCACATTATGAAAAGTCTTATTTTGATAAGCAACACGATCACTTAATCATAGAAGATACAAATGAAGTTATTGAATTTTGTGATCCGAGAATTCAAATAATTAAAAAAACCATAGAAGAAGTTTTTGATGTTAAAATTGAAAAACATTCACTTTATTTCTATGGAACCAAAAACCAAAAAAAATAGCACAACTAAATGGCAGTAGATTTATTATTAGGACTACAATGGGGAGATGAAGGAAAAGGTAAAATTGTAGATGTTCTAACCAAAAACTATGATATTATAGCCCGATTTCAAGGTGGTCCAAATGCTGGTCACACTTTAATATTTGATGGTAATAAACATGTACTTCATACAATACCCAGCGGGATTTTTCATAATAATGCCATTAATATTGTCGGGAATGGAGTCGTAATTGATCCTGTAATCTTTAAAAGAGAATTAGATAATCTTACTAAATATAATATTGATTTCAAATCGAAATTATTAATATCTCGTAAAGCGCATTTAATACTTCCAACACATAGATTGCTAGATGCTGCTTCTGAGACATCAAAAGGAAAGGCAAAAATTGGTTCTACACTTAAAGGAATTGGCCCGACCTATATGGATAAAACTGGTAGAAATGGAATTCGCGTAGGAGATCTTGAATTAGACAATTGGAAAGAAAAATATAAAACATTAACCGAAAAGCATATTAAAATGCTTAATTTCTTTGATGTTGATATTCAATACGACCTAATTGAATTAGAAAATGAATTTAGTAAGGCGGTAACCTCGCTTAAAGAACTCACCTTTATTGATAGTGAAGAATATTTACATCAAGCTATGAGAAGTGGTAAATCTATCTTAGCTGAAGGTGCCCAAGGTTCTTTGTTAGATATTGATTTTGGAACCTATCCTTTTGTAACATCTTCAAATACAACCGCTGCAGGTGCCTGCACTGGTTTAGGTGTTTCCCCGAATAGTATCGGTGATGTATTTGGTATTTTTAAAGCTTATACTACTCGGGTGGGCTCAGGACCATTTCCAACAGAATTATTTGATAAGGATGGTGAAACCATGGGGCGCGTAGGCCATGAATTCGGGGCTACTACAGGTCGTCCTCGTCGTTGCGGATGGCTAGA
The DNA here is from genome assembly GCF_056591795.1 of Maritimimonas sp. 2210JD6-3. Classification (NCBI taxonomy): domain Bacteria; kingdom Pseudomonadati; phylum Bacteroidota; class Flavobacteriia; order Flavobacteriales; family Flavobacteriaceae; genus Maritimimonas; species Maritimimonas sp. 2210JD6-3. The sequence goes on from NZ_JBWQOJ010000016.1 coordinate 53,621, forward strand.
TCTAGTTGCACTAAAGTATGCAGTACAAGTAAATGGCGTAACACAACTTATGATGATGAAAGGAGATGTGCTTTCAGGTTTTGATACTATAAAAGTTTGTACATCGTATAACTACAAAGGAAAAGAAATTACACACCTGCCTTATAATATAGAGCCAGAAAATGTTTCTGTAACTTATACTGAGATGAAAGGCTGGAAAGATGATTTAACCAAAATGACATCTGAAGATGAATTACCAGAAAATCTGAATCAGTACATACAATTCATTGAAAAAGCATTAGAAGTGCCTATTAAAATTGTTTCTGTAGGCCCCGATAGAAAGCAAACTATCTTAAGGTAATCTATATATGTAAGAATATCAATTTAAAGGCTTTCTACCTGATATTATATTATACAAAATAATAATAACTGCGATAACTAATAAATAATGTAATAGATTACTGGTTGCAATACCTTGTACTATGCCTAAAAGACCTAATAACCATATTATTATAAGAACTACTGCAACAAACCAAAGCACTGATTTCATCAATTAAGAATTTAGAATTAATATACACTAAGATACTTATTTTTTTTAACTCTTATATTTTTTTGGATCTAACAGAAGGTTTAATATTAGGTTGGGTGTATATAAGATGAGCTTATTTAACAATAAATTAAAGGTATCAAATCTTTACAATCAGTCTTTTTCTTAGTTTTGCAGCAAATTATAAGGTTTGAAAAAACTATTTTTTATTATTGTTTTTCTTTGTAGCATCCCTGCTTTAACGCAACAAAAACGTATTCAGATAGTGCATGCTGATAATTCAACTGTTGATGAAGAAAAATATCCAGGTGCAACTATTTTATTGGGCAATGTCTATGTAGAACATGAAGGCATTTCTTTACGAAGTAAAAAAGCCATCCATTATAAAAAGGACAATACATTAGAGGCATTTGGTGATGTAGTTTTAAATCAGGGAGATACCATTACTCAAACAAGTAAATTTGTAGCATATAATGGTAATACTAAAAAGGCGCTCTCGTGGGGTGATGTCGTTTTAAAAGATCCTCTGATGACCCTCACAACAGATACCTTACGATTCGACAGACTAAAGCAACAATTGTATTATAGAAATGGTGCAACGATAAAAGACACTACCAATGTACTAACGAGTACTGTAGGCAACTATTACCTCAAAAATTCAAAGTTTCAGGCGCAACATGATGTTGTACTTACGAATCCTGATTATGTTTTAAAATCGAACCATCTAGAATATTTTACCGATAGTGGTAAAACACATTTATTTGGCGCATCCACTATTACGGGGAAAGAAAACTTTATCTATACAGAAAGGGGTTTTTACGATACAAAAAATAATATTTCTCATTTTACTAAGAATTCACGAATTGAGTATAATAACAGAGAACTGAAGGCAGATAGTTTATATTATGATCGAACTAATGGTTATGCTTCTGCAACTAAAAATATTCAACTTAAAGATACTACAAACAATTCCGTGGTCAGGGGTGGTTATGCTGAATTCTTTAAAAATCTTGATTCTGCTTATGTTGTTGATCGTGCTGTAGCTGTTATGGAAATAGAAAAAGACTCTATATATATTCATGGTGATACCTTATTAGTAACTGGTAAACCAGAAAACAGGATCGTAAGCGCTTACAAACGTGTAAAATTTTTTAAAAGTAACCTCAGTGGCAAATGTGATTCTATCCACACAAATCAAGTAACGGGTATCACCACTTTATTTAGAGACCCTGTAGTTTGGTCTGAAAACAACCAAATTACTGGAGACACTATTCAGCTTTTATCAAATAAAAAAACAGAACAGTTAGATAGTTTAAAAGTTTTACGAAATACGTTTATTGTACAAAAAGATTCTTCTGGATTTAATCAAATAAAAGGTCGTGATTTATTCGGTAAGTTTGAAGATAATGATTTGAGAATAGCAGATATAAAAGGTAATGGAGAAATGATTTACTATGCACGTGATGAACAAACTAATGACCTTATAGGTATCGATAAAACTACATGTAGTTCTATGCGTTTTTTATTTAAAGATAGTCAAATCACTGAGGCTCGCTTTTTAACCAAACCCGTTGGAGAGACATATCCTCCTTCAAAATTTCCAGAAGCATCGCGTAAACTCAAAGGTTTTATTTGGCGTGAAAGCGAAAGACCACTTACCAAGGATGCTATTTTTATTAAAGATAACTTGAAGACTACAGATGAAGGTGCACTTTCGAATAAAAAAGTAAAAAAACAAAGTACAGAAGTATTGCTTGATATCGAAGAAAATTAAAGATTTTGAAGAAAGACTTCTTTACATATCAAGCACAAACAACACCACATCCTTTAGCTTTAGAAATTTCTCATGCCGATGGAAGTTATATTTATGACACCAACGGAAAACAATATTTAGATTTTATAGCAGGTGTTTCTGCTAATACACTAGGTCATAATCATCCTAAGATAAAAAAAGCCATTATTGATCAGCTCGACAAATATACACATGTGATGGTGTATGGCGAGTTCATTCAACAGCCTCAGGTTGAGTTATGTAAAACTTTAGTTGCTACATTACCTAAACAACTAAATTCTGTTTACTTAGTAAATTCTGGTACAGAAGCTACAGAAGGTGCTTTAAAACTTGCCAAAAAAGTAACAAAGCGTTCAGAAATAATCGCTGCTAAGAATGCCTATCATGGCAATACGCAAGGCGCCATGAGTGTTTGTGGTGTTGAAGAAAAGAATAGCGCTTTTAGACCTCTTTTACCCAATGTAAAGTTTATTGAATTTAACAACCTTATTAATTTAGATAAAATTACCGCAAAAACTGCTGCAGTTATTTTAGAGACCATTCAAGGTGGCGCAGGATTCATAGAACCAAAAAATAACTATCTAAAATTAGTGCAAGAGCGTTGCCATGAAGTAGGTGCTTTGCTAATACTAGATGAAATTCAAACAGGCATTGGGCGTACAGGTGTTTTTTGGGGTTTCGAAAATTACAACGTAATACCAGATATTATAATTACTGGAAAAGGTCTAGGCGGTGGTATGCCTATAGGAGCTTTTATAGCTAATAATCAAAAAATGAAAAGCCTATCAAACCATCCAAAATTAGGACATATAACTACATTTGGTGGGCATCCAATCATTACGGCGGCGGCACTTGCAACATTAAAAGAGTTGCAAAAGACCAATCTAATAACACAAACTTTAGAAAAGGAGAAATTAATTAGACAACTATTACAGCATTCAGCGATTAAAGAAATTCGTGGTAAAGGCTTAATGCTTGTATTAGTAATGGAATCTAGTGAATTAGCTTCTAAAGTGATATTAAAATGTCTGGAAAAAGGATTATTACTCTTTTGGCTTCTTTATGAAGATCGTGCAATACGAATTACACCTCCTCTTACTATTTCACATTCAGAAATTGAAACTGGATGTTCACTAATTTTATCGGCAATCAACGATTGTGTTAAGAAAAGTTAACGTTTATTAAAATATCGTTAAATGCAACTTTCACATGTAACAACCTTTAAATTTTCATCGTCTTATAGGTGTAAGTTTAATATAAAATAATCCATCATGAAAAAAATTAAATTATTTGTAGCCTTAATCGCTTTAATGGTTACTACATTATCATTCGCAAATGAAGAAGAACCAACTACTAAAGAGTTACATCAACAAATCGTAACTATACTTAGTGATCCTGCAGAAAAATTCTCTGAAGGAACAATAGAAGCTGAAGTATCCTTCACCTTAAATGACAATAGTGAAATTGTAATACTTTCTGTAAAATCTGAAAACAACTCGGTAGAAAGCTACGTTAAAAATAAATTGAACTATAAGAAAGTATTTGTAAAAGCATTAAATGAAGGAAAAATCTATAGAATGCCTTTAAAAATAGTAAACCAATAGAGAAGCATTATTATATAAATATTTGAGTTATTTAAAAGCCGTTGATGCTGACATCAGCGGTTTTTTTATTCATTAATAAGATTGTCTAAAGTCTCTCTAACAGCTTTACTATCCCAATCAGCAGGGCCAAATTCTTCAAGTGCTACTCTACCATTTTTGTCTAATATAAAGGTTGCAGGTATACTAGTTGTATTAATTGCTTTTGGAATAGCCGATATAGCATTATAAGTTGGAAATTTAAAACCTTTTTTATCGTAATACTTCTGCACGGCTTTTTTCCCGTCGGTAGTTACGAATAGAAAAGTAACTTTATCTCCGTAATCTTTGTATAGGTTATTTAGTGAAGGCATTTCAGCTCTACAAGGTGGGCACCATGTTGCCCAATGGTTTATAAATACTACTTTTCCTTGCTGGGCATTTAAATTTGTATCTACTGCATTATGCACACCTTTAAGCGCAACATTAAGAGTACTTAATGAAATTCTCTCATTAGAGTCTAAAATACTAGGTGGGATAATTTTACTTTTAATATAAGCAAACCCTTGTGTTAATTTAGCTCTTACTGGCAAACCTATTGGGGTTAGTAAAAAAAATATAAAGGCAATGAAAAGCCCATTATACAAGAAGCTCTTATACTTTTTATTCATTTATATACTATTTATACAGTAGCTTTATTTTGGAGATATGTTACAAATTTAAACTAAAAATGTGATATCGATTGATATCACATTTTTATCTATTATTTAAATTTAAAATTATCTAGAAACACTTCCTGTTGGGAATGATGCATTGCTAAACGTTAAATCATATGTTGCTGGAGCTGTATCATTACCAGCTGTACCGGTTAAAGGTTTTAATAAAAATGGTGCTGGTGAATTATCTGGAGAAGGTTCAACTGATATCACTATCGTTCTACCTCTTATGTCTAAAGGAAAAGTAAAACCTGAAGGTGCATTGTTGAAAAAGTCTTCTCCTGGAATTGGTGGTCCTGTATTTTCTGTACCACTAAACGAAGTTGCAGCTCCTGCATTATCATCAGGTACATTAAACGCTGTAAATGTTCCTGTAGATAAAGGTCCTACTCCATCAACAACTACCCAACCTTCATATTTCCAACCAGCTTCTAATGTTGGTAATGTCAAAGCTGGTGCTGGCGGCATTCCTGGTAAGCCAAACCATATACCACTTTCGTCGTTTCCATTATTTGCTGTTCCTGCTGGCTCGTCTGTTGGTGCTCTCAAAAAGAATTTACCAGCTGGGTTTATCGAATTAAAATCTGCAACAGTACCTATAGATACATCAGCTTTAGATCCGTTAAAATCACCAACTAATAATTTTGTATCTGCAGGTGTTGCTGCTGCTTGACCAGTTTCTCCAGCAGGTTCAATTGTTAAAACAAACCTTGTTGCCGCAGCTAGATCTCTAGAGTTAACAGCAAATGTTTGACTTGTGGCAGTACTAGTAAAAGTTCCTGTGCTTATTGGAGCATTGTTAACTATAATCCACCCTTCATAAACATGTGTAGCACCTAAATCTTCTAAACCATTAATATTCAGCGTTAGGTTGGCTGTTGCTGATGATCCGTCATCATCATTCGAACATGACAGTGTTACTAATAACATAGCAACAAAGGTCAATCTTAAAATTTTTTTCACCATAATTTATTTTTGTTTTTAAAATACTTTTCTAAAAATAATTTTAGAATCTATAGAAACTTTGTTCTTTATAAGTGTAAACTATTTTTAGTTATTAAAAAACAAATTTACAACCAGTCAATAATTTAAAATGTTAGCTAGCTAACATTAAGCAACTTTTTTTAAAATTCTTATCTCTTTTCTGTTAAACTCAATTATATTTTCTTCTTTAAGTTCATTTAACAAAGTATTTAATGTAGGGCGAGAAGTACCGATTAAAGTAGCAATATCTTTTTGCGTGTAAGGGTTATGAATAACCATATCGCCAGTTTCTTCACAATTATAGCCGTAATCTTCACACATTTCATGTAAAAATTCTAAAAGACGTGTTTTTGTATCTTTAAACAAAAGTAATTGTAATCTTCGTTCTAGCTTTTTAATTCGCAATCCTATAAATTTATAAATCTTGAAACTTACGGAAATATTATCACGCATTATCGAGTACAAATTATCTTTGGTAACTAAGCAAATAGATGTAGCATTATCAATAGATTGTGCGAATTCATTACGCTTATCTATGCCTAAAATTGCTTTTTCTCCAAAAATTTCACCTTTTGTAAGTATCGCTTTTATAACCTCATCTCCTTCTTCAGTATAATAACCGATTTTAACTTTACCCTTATCTATTAAATAAATCTTATTAGCCTCATCTTCTTCAAAATAGATATAGTCACTCTTCTTGTAGTTAGATAATTGATGTGATTCTTTATACGCAGGATATTTATGAGGGCAAAGAATTTTGAACAGATTAATATCTTCGAAATACCATAAATTATTCATAAAAAGATATTTTCTTAATTTTGTCGGGCAAAAAAATCAAAACTTACAAAAAAAGTAGGCCATAAGCTGGATTCTGTTCTTCTATATAGAAGTCCTTATCATTTATCTCGATCATACATTACTATATGATTCTAGCTGCTTACCCCTTGAAATCGAACGAGTAGTTCTCGAGCTTCAATATACGTAGCATTGCACCTCATAGAGTTTACCTGATTTCACTACAGCCTAACTGTACTTGCTTTCTGTTGCACTGGTCCTCAACTTACGCTGGACGGATGTTATCCGTTATGATACTCTGTGGTGTCCAGACTTTCCTCTATAACAAATAATTTTATAGCGATAAGGTAGCCTACTTCGTTGCAAATGTAACTGTAAAAATGATCTAAAAAAAATCCCACTCACTAAAAAAGGAGTGGGAAAATTGCTATGAAAAAGAAATATTACTGTACTATTAAACCAGTAATACAACTATACAACGTAAAGTAGATATTTATATTGTATCGTATATATAAAAAATATTTTTTTGTAAAAAAAGGTATAAAAAAACCCACTCTTTTAGAGTGGGAAAATTGCTATGAAAAAGAAAAAGTGTCGAACACATAATGTTCAACCTTGCAAATATATAAATTTTTATATACTAAAAAACAAATTCAATAAAAAAATGTATTTATTTTTAAAAAATTAACGCTTCTTTTAAGAAAACATGTCTTTCACTTTTTCGAAAAATGACTTTTCAGAAGTTGTTGGTTCTGGTTTAAAATTGGTGTCATCTTTCATGTTTTCAAAGAATTGACGTTGTTCTTTCGTCAACTCTCTTGGTGTCCATACGTTTACATGTACCAATAAATCTCCTTTACCATAACCATCTAAACTAGGTAATCCTTTTCCGCGTAAGCGTAAAATTTTACCAGATTGTACACCGTTATCAATCTTAACACGAACCTTACCTGTTAGCGTATCAATTTCTTTATTTCCGCCTAATACTGCTTCAGAAAAACTAACATACATATCATAATGCAGATTGTTTCCTTCACGTTTAAGACTTTTGTGCTCTTCTTCTTGAATTACCACAAGTAAATCACCTGATATGCCATTATTACCAGGTGCTTCATTACCCTTGCCTGCTACTTTTAATTGTACTCCATCGGTAACACCAGGTGGAATTTTTATAGAAACATTTTCTTCTTTTACGATGAGACCATTAGCATCTGCCCCTGCAGGTTTCTTATCTAGTGACTCTCCCGCACCTTGACAAGTTGGGCAGGTTGTAGCCGTTTGCATTCTACCTAACATCGTATTCATAACTTTCATTACTTGCCCTTGACCATTACAAGTACTACATCTTTTATAGGTAACCCCAGTCGCCTGAACTTTACGTTTTACTTTTACTTTTTTCTCTACACCATTTAAAATTTCTTCTAAAGAAAGTTTCACACGAATACGAAGGTTACTGCCTTTTACTCGGGCATTACCTCCTCCACTTCCACCAAAACCGCTAAAAGCTCCACCAAAGGCTCCACCGAAAATATCACCAAATTGACTAAAGATATCTTCCATATTCATACCTCCGCCAAAGCCTCCAGCTCCACTATTTTCAAAAGCTGCATGACCGAATTGATCGTAACGTGCTTTTTTATCTGAGTCACTTAGCACTTCATAAGCTTCAGCAGCTTTTTTAAACATTTCTTCGGCTTCTTTATCTCCTGGGTTTTTATCAGGATGATATTTAATAGCCATTTTTCGATATGCTTTTTTAATTTCTGTCGCCGATGCGCTTTTACTTATGCCTAATATTTCGTAATAATCTTGTTTTGCCATCTCTATATCTTATTGCCCAATTACAACTTTAGGAAAACGAATAATCTTTTCACCTAACATGTATCCTTGTTCAATTACATCTACAATTTTACCTTTCATCTTTTTTGAAGGTGCAGGAATCTGTGTTACTGCTTCATGAATTTCTGCGTCAAAAGTATCCCCGTTTTTGGTAGTTACTTTCTTTAAACCTTTTTGTTCTAAAGTAGTTACCATTTTTTGGTAGATTAACAATACTCCTTTTCGTAATTCTTCGGCTTCTTTATCTTCTTCTATGTGTGTTAAAGCACGCTCAAAATCATCTAAAACTGGCAGTAAAGCTGTCATTACGTCTTGACTTGCTGTTTTAAATAATTCTATTCTTTCTTTAGTAGTTCTCTTTTTATAGTTTTCGAATTCTGCAAATAAGCGTAAATATTTATCTTTTTCTTGTGCTAATAATTCCTCAGAAGTTGGTTCTTCAGTAGCTTCTTGAATATTTTGAGCTTCTTCTTGCACTGTTTCGTTAGTTTCTTCTACTACTTTATCTTCGTTCTTTATGTCTTCTTTTTTACTCATAATTTTAGTTGATTGTTCAATCAGATATAGATGTGCAAAAGTACTGCCAATATTGACATTATGTCAAAATGACATTGGTTTTTACAATGAAAAGTATATTAAAACTAATCTACTCGAGTAATTTTGGCTCCTATGGCTTTAAGACGACCGTCAATATTTTCATAACCGCGATCTATCTGATTGATATTATGAATCGTTGAAGTTCCTTTTGCAGATAAAGCGGCAATTAGTAGAGAGATACCTGCTCGAATATCTGGTGAAGTCATGGTTGTAGCTTTTAATTGTGATTCGAAATCATGCCCAATAACGGTGGCTCTGTGTGGATCACATAGAATTATTTTCGCTCCCATATCTATGAGTTTATCAACAAAGAATAAGCGGCTTTCAAACATTTTTTGATGAATTAAAACACTACCTCTAGCCTGTGTAGCTACCACTAAAATAATACTCAATAAATCAGGAGTAAATCCTGGCCATGGCGCATCTGAAATGGTTAAGATTGAGCCATCAATGTAATTTTGAATTTCATAACCATCCTTATGTGCTGGAATATGAATATCATCACCTTTACGTTCTACGGTAATTCCTAATTTTCTAAAAACATTAGGTATTTGCCCCAAATCATCCCAACTTACATTTTTAATCGTTAGTTCACTTTTGGTCATGGCAGCTAAGCCCATCCAACTTCCGATCTCAATCATATCAGGCAACATTCTATGTGAAGTGCCGCCTAAGGACTCTACACCTTCAATTTCTAAGAGATTAGAACCTACGCCAGTTATTTTCGCACCCATTCTATTTAGCATCTTACACAACTGCTGCAAGTAAGGCTCACAAGCCGCATTATAGATACTCGTTTTTCCTTCTGCCAATACGGCCGCCATTACTATGTTTGCGGTACCTGTAACCGAAGCTTCATCTAGCAGCATATAAGCACCTTTAAGCCTATCGGCCTCTACCCCATAAAAATGATCTTCTTTGTTGTATCGAAATTTAGCTCCAAGATTTATAAAACCTTCAAAATGAGTGTCTAGTCTTCTTCTTCCAATCTTATCTCCTCCTGGTTTAGGTATGTATCCTTTACCAAAACGTGCCAGTAACGGACCCACAATCATAATCGATCCTCTCAAACCAGCTCCCTCTTTTTTAAATTCTGCTGATTCTAGGTACTTAATATTTACATCATCAGCTTTAAATGTGTAAGAACCATGTCCGTTTTTCTGAATTTTTACGCCTAAGTTTCCAAGCAAGTTTATGAGCTTATTTACATCTACAATATCTGGTATATTATCAATTTTTACTTCTTCTGGGGTTAATAATACAGCACATAAAATTTGTAAAGCTTCATTTTTGGCTCCTTGTGGTGTAATTTCTCCTTTTAATTGATGTCCTCCTTCAATTTTAAATGTTCCCATGCGTTAGTTGATTTTTAGCGTCTTTTTCTATTTCTATTTTTTTGATTCTTCTTGTTATTGCTATTGTTATTGTTTGAATTTTTTGATTTACCGCGTAGTAAGGTCTTACTTTCAGACAAAGTTTCTGCATCACCTGTCAATTGTAATTTACCGTCTGAAAGCTCCGCTAAATGATCAAAAATCACTTCATCCTCAACGGTGTCTTTATTCCAATTTAAATAGCATTTTTTCATGTGATTCGCTATAGTAAAAACTAAGGCTTCTTTCATCTCACCATCATCCCAGGTAAGCGCTACATCAATCATTGTTTGAATATTATTACCGTAGAATTTATATTTAGAGGCCGATTTAGGATACCCTAAGGCATCAGGCTTGGCCGTTAATTCTTCTTTTGAAGGCTGCGGATATGGTGAATCTGCTTTCAAGTTAAAATCAGACATAATAAACAACTGATCCCATAACTTATGCTTGAAATCTGGTACATCACGTAAATGCGGCTGTAGATTTCCCATCACATCAATAATAGCATTTGCCATTTTATTACGCTCCTCTTTAGTTTCAAGCTTCACACAATGATTTACAAGTTTTTGAATATGACGACCGTATTCTGGGATAATTAAATGTTCTCTCTCTGAATTATACTCTAAATCAAACTCCATTTTTATTTTTTTATTTCTTTTGACAAATAAACAATTATTTCTATAAATATGCTCGGTTAAGTTAAGATTTTAAGCTTGGCAAACTGCAGTAGCAACTTCTTATTACCAGCGTTCTCAAATTTAATTTCTGCCTTCTTATTAGAACCTCTTCCTTCTAAACTAAGTACTTTACCTTTACCAAATTTTGCATGCTCTACAATATTACCAACAGCTATTTCACTATCAAATAAATTTGTGTTATCACTTGATGTAGTTACTTTTTTTAGATTTTTGGGAACATTCAATACTACTTTCTTAGGAATCGTTTTTGGCGTTTTCGTTTTATTAATTGTTCGCTGAATTGGTTTTTTAAAACGTATCCTATCTTGCGGTACACTTCCAAAGATACCTTCATCGACAAATCGGTTAATCGATTTTGGTAATTTAGGTTTCAAATATTCTACAAATTTATCGTCTATTTCTTCAATAAACCTACTCGGTTCGCAATCAATAAGTTTACCCCATCGATACCTCGTTTGCGCATAGCATAAATATGCTTGTTTTTCTGCTCGGGTTAATGCAACATAAAATAAGCGTCGTTCTTCTTCTAACTCACTTCGTGTATTCATACTCATTGCTGAGGGAAATAAGTTCTCTTCTAAGCCAACTATAAAAACATATTGAAACTCAAGCCCTTTTGCTAAATGTATGGTCATTAGCGACACTGCATTTTCATTATGCTTTTTATCATTGTCAAAATCGGTGGCAAGCGCTACATCTTCTAAGAAAAAGGATAATGATGCATCTTCATTTTTCTCATGTTGTTCAACTATAAAATCTTTAATACCATTTAATAGTTCTTGTACATTCTCAACTCTACTAACTGCTTCTGGCGTACCCTCTTTTTCTAAATCTTTTACAATACGTGTTTTTTTAATGACATGATCAGCAACTTCAAAAGCATTCTTAGAGTGCATTTCTATTTGAAAGCTTTTAATCATCGTCATAAAATCATTCAGCTTGTTTTTTGTTCCTGAATTGATCTTTAAATCAATCTTATCTAGATTCTCTAAGATTTCAAAAATAGATCGTTTATAGTGATTTGCAGCTACGGTTAATTTATCTACCGTAGTCTGACCAATACCCCTTGCCGGATAATTGATAACACGCTTTAAAGCTTCTTCATCATTTGGGTTTACTAAGAGGCGTAAATACGACAAAATATCTTTAATCTCTTTGCGCTGATAAAAAGAAAGTCCTCCATAAATTCTATAGGCTATGTCTTTCTTTCGTAGCGCATCTTCAATAGCACGCGATTGTGCATTGGTTCGGTACAAAACAGCAAAATCATTATTTTTTAGCTGATTATTTATTTTGATATCAAAAATAGTATCTGCCACAAAACGACCTTCTTCGCCATCAGAAACGGTTCGCATAATTTTTACTTGCTCTCCTTTTTCATTAGAAGTCCAAATTTCTTTGTCTAGTTTGGTTTTATTCTTTTCTATAACACTATTAGCAGCTTCAACAATATTACTTGTAGAGCGGTAATTTTGTTCTAGTTTAAATATTTTAACATCTTCATAATCTTTTTGAAAGTTTAAGATATTTTGAATGTTTGCTCCACGAAATGCATAGATGCTTTGTGAGTCATCTCCTACAACACAGATATTTTGAAAACGATCAGCCAAGGCTCTTACGATTAAATATTGTGAATGGTTAGTATCTTGATACTCATCTACTAAAATATATTTAAATCTATTTTGGTATTTCGCTAAGACATCAGGAAAACGTGTCAATAATTCATTGGTTCTCAATAAAAGATCATCAAAATCCATCGCACCTGCTTTAAAACAACGCTCTACATATTGATGATAGATATCTCCTATTTTTGGTCTATTTGCCATTAAATCAGCTTCCTGTAATTCAGGAGAATTAAAATAGGCTTTGACTGTAATCAGGCTATTCTTGAATTGTGAAATGCGTCCTAATACTTGTTTTGGTTTATACTTATCTTTATCGAGTTGTAATTCTTTTATAATTGATGTTAGTAATCGAACAGAATCTTGTGTATCGTAAATCGTAAAATTTGATGGATATCCTAATTTATCTGCCTCAGAGCGTAGAATACGGGCGAATACAGAATGAAAAGTACCCATCCAGAGATTTTTAGCTTCACTTTGACCCACAATTTGTGCAATACGATTCTTCATTTCTCGTGCTGCTTTATTCGTAAAAGTTAATGCTAGAATACTAAAAGCATCGATATTTTGGTTCATTAAATGTGCAATACGATACGTCAAAACACGTGTTTTACCCGAACCTGCCCCAGCAATAATAATCATTGGACCATCTTTATGCAAGACCGCCTGTTTTTGAGCTTCATTTAAATTATCGAGATATTGAGACACTGTAAGAAAATATAATTGCTAAAGTACAATTGTGTGTTATGTACTGCAACAAAAGTTATTGACAAATTAGATGAGTTTTCAATAAATAAATTTAGATATAGTATAAGTAAAATTTTTATTTAGATTTTTTAAAAAATCATAAAAAATAAGTTTCATTTAGTTTCGTTAAATTTGATGACCTAACTTTTTAAAATTCTTAATGGAGACTACAAAATTTATTGAACTATTAGCTTATACGATTCCTGCAATTGTTACGGGTACTGTTGCGTATTTCTTTTTTAAACAACACACAAAGAATGAACATAGCCGCAGAGGTTACGAACTAATGAAAGCTAAGCAAAAGGTGGCATTGCCTACACGTTTACAAGCCTATGAACGTATGACCTTATTTTTAGAACGTATTTCGCCTACTAAACTATTGGTAAGAATAAAACCTAATAGTACCGATAAAATAGCGTATCAACAAAAATTAGTGAGTGCCATTGAGTCTGAGTTTGAACATAATTTAGCGCAACAAGTATATATAACCAGTGATTGTTGGAATGCTATTATTACTGCTAAAAATACCACCATGCAATTAATACGTACTGCAGCCGCTAATATAAGTGTACCCGATGCTGCTGCATTACAACAGCATATTTTAACAGAATTATTAGATAAGCCAGCACCAAGTATAGCAGGTCTGGCATTTATAAGAGAAGAAGCTCAAAAAATATTTTAATTATGATACAAAAATTCCTCTTTTACCTGATTTTATTGCTTATAAGTATTAGTACACATATAAACGCCCAAAGACCTGAAGCAGATGTAATTAAATCTGATGATGGTGACATCATAATACAGCCCATTCTTCACGGTACACTCGTATTACAATGGAAAGGTAAAATGATTTATGTAGATCCGTATGGTGGAGCTGAACGCTTTAAAGGTTTAGCAGCACCTGATATGATTTTAATTACCGATATACATGGAGATCATATGAATTTAGAAACGCTTAAAGGTCTTGACACCAAGAAAGCAAAGTTTTTGGTGCCTCCAGCGGTAGCTAAAAAACTAAAAGCTGATTATGAAAAACAATTGGTTATTATGAAAAACGGAGCCATTCATGCGGAAAATGATATCTTTATTAATGCTTTACCTATGTATAATTTACCTGAAGATAGTACTTCTCGTCACCCTCGTGGTCGTGGTAATGGTTATTTTTTAAACCTAGGCGGAAAAGGTATTTATATTAGTGGAGATACAGAAGATATAAAAGAAATGCGTAGTTTGCGTGGCATAGATGTGGCATTTGTATGCATGAACTTACCTTATACCATGGATGTTAACCAAGCCGCAAACGCTGTATTAGAATTTAAACCTAAAATAGTATATCCATATCACTATAGAGGTAAACCAGAGATGAGTGATACCAAAAAGTTTAAAGAATTGGTAACTACTAAGAACAAAAGTATTGATGTACGCCTAAGAGATTGGTATCAAAATTAAATATACTACCTATATAGAATATAAGTGTAATACACTTATATTATA
>NZ_JBWQOJ010000017.1:0-68066 GCF_056591795.1 Maritimimonas sp. 2210JD6-3
AAAAAACTTATACCAACATCGTTACTGGATTCTCAATATAGCCTTTTAAGGTTTGTAAGAATTGAGCGCCAGTGGCGCCATCCACAGATCTGTGATCACAGGCCATTGTTAATTTCATCGTATTACCTACAACTATTTGTCCTTCCTTTACAATAGGTTTTTGTACGATGGCGCCAACGGATAAAATAGCCGAATTGGGTTGATTAATAATCGATGTAAAGTCAGTAATACCAAACATACCTAAATTAGAAATGGTAAAAGTACTACCTTCCATTTCTTGCGGTGTTAGTTTTTTATTTCGAGCTCTACTGGCATAATCTTTTACTTGAGCACCAATTTGAGGTAAAGTCTGCTCATCAGCAAAACGTACTACGGGTACTACTAAACCATCTTCAACCGCTACAGCAACGCCGATATGTACATGATGATTCTTCTTAATTCGATCGTCAAACCACTGTGAGTTCACCTGTGGATGTTGCTTTAATGCCAAAGCAGTAGCTTTTACAATTATATCATTAAATGATATTTTAGTGTCTGGTAACGAATTAAATTGCTTTCTAAACGCAATAGCGTTATCCATATTAAATTCTACGTTCAAATAGTAATGCGGTGCTGAAAATTTAGATTCACCTAGACGACGCGCAATAACTTTACGCATTTGAGAATTGGGTACCTCTTCAGAACTTTCTGTCCCAGAAGGAACAAAAGGCATGGCTGCAGTGGCTGCAGCACTGGGTGTATAATTCTCTATATCACGTTTAACCACACGACCATTTTCACCAGACCCTTGCACTCTTGAAAGATCAATACCTTTCTCATTAGCTATTTTCTTGGCTAGTGGTGATGCAATGATACGCCCATTAGAACTTATTTGAACTTTTGATGCTTCTACGGAAGATGTAGTAGCCGCAGTAGGTTCATATTTTGATGGCTGTAATTCTTCTTTTGTTTTTTCAGCTTCTTTAGTTGCCTCTTGTGGCTTCCTATCCGCTTTATTAAAAGCACCACTTTTAATGGCCTCAATAACACCAGAAATGTCAGTTCCTTTTTCACCAATAACCGCTAAAACACTATCAACAGGAGCAGAACCACCTTCATCAATACCTATATATAATAAGTTTCCTTCATAAAAAGACTCAAACTCCATAGTAGCTTTATCGGTTTCGATCTCGGCTAAAATATCTCCCTCAATTACATCATCACCTACTTTTTTTAGCCAAGTTGCTACCGTACCTTCTGTCATGGTATCACTCAATCGAGGCATGGTAATAATTTCAACGCCTTCTGGTTTTTCTGCTTCAGAAGTTTCTGATACAGAATTAGTAGCTTCTCCTACTTCTTCTTTTGGGATTTCTTTCTCTTGTGTTTCCTCTTTAGGTGTTGAAGCATTGGCAACTAACGCGGCGATATCTTCACCTTTATCACCAATAATAGCCAAGAGTGTATCTACTTTAGCTGATTCGCCTTCATTCACCCCAATATGTAATAGTGTTCCTTCATGAAAAGATTCAAACTCCATGGTAGCTTTATCGGTTTCTATTTCTGCTAAAATATCACCTTCTTCAATCTTATCACCAACTTTTTTTAACCAAGAAGCTACGGTACCTTCTTCCATGGTATCACTTAGTCGGGGCATATTTATTACTTCAGCCATAATACTTTAATTTTTTTGAATTAAATAAAACTCAACTTTTAAGCTGCAAATTCCAAATTCAATAATTGGATTTTGATATTTTGAAATTTAATAATTTATTACAATCTGTGTTTTAAAAACGGATAGTCTTTTTGTTCATACACTGCATCATACATTACATTCTTCTCAGGATATGCAGATTCTTCAGCAAATTTTTCACATTCGGCCACCATAGCTTTTACTTCTTTACCCATTTTCTCAATATCAGCCTCAGTAGCATATTTTTTCTCTAATAAGATATCTTTTACCTGAGTTATAGGGTCAATTTTTTTGTATTCAGCTACTTCCTCTTTTGTTCTGTAATGCTGTGCATCACTCATAGAGTGTCCTCTATAACGATAGGTTTTCATTTCTAAGAAATAAGGTCCCTCTTTTCGAGCGTGTTCAATAGCCTCATGAACAGCTTCTGCAACTTTTACAGGATTCATACCATCTACAGGCTTACTTGGCATTTCATATCCCAATCCAAGTTTCCAGATATCTTCATGATTTGCGGTTCTCTCAACAGATGTACCCATGGCATATCCATTATTTTCAACGATAAATACGACTGGTAATTTCCATAGCATTGCCATGTTAAACGTTTCATGTAATGATCCTTGTCGTGCCGCACCGTCACCAAAACAAGTTAAAGTAACAGCATCAGAATCATTGTACTTATCTGCAAAAGCGAGACCCGCACCTAAAGGAATTTGGCCACCAACAATACCATGACCACCATAGAAACGGTGCTCTTTAGAAAATATATGCATTGATCCTCCTAATCCTTGTGAGGTACCCGTAGCTTTACCGTATAGTTCTGCCATAACTCTTTTTGGGTCAACACCCATACCAATAGGTTGTACATGGTTACGATACGCCGTAATCATTTTGTCTTTTGTAAGATCCATTGCATGCAATGCGCCTGCTAAGACCGCTTCTTGGCCATTATATAAATGTAGGAAACCTCGAACTTTTTGTTGTATGTAAACGGCTGCAAGTTTATCTTCGAACTTACGCCAGAATAACATGTCTTTATACCATTTTAAGTAGGTTTCTTTAGTGATTTCTTTCATAAAATAAATTTCAATTCATTAGATGCATAGTTACAAAAATACTATTTTAGAAATTGACTTAAAAGAATTGAGAAAATATTTTACGTTAACGATTTAGTTCTTTTTATGAGACATTTGATATCATTTCTTCACCACTTCAGCACCTTCTGGTTTTTCGAAAAGAGTGCTGTCTGGTCTTTGCTCAGATAATGAGATGTTTGTAAAATTTATAGTATTTCTTGGTTCTATTAACTTTCCTTCTTCACTTTTGAACCAGCTAATAGCATTGGGTAAAACGAAACCATTTACCGTTTTCCAGTCGTTATATCGAATATAACTAACATTGTCACTAGCTTCTCCTTTACCATAAGTAACGGTATAACCTAACCATGCCATAGTGTTGTTGTCTTTATCGTAATAAATATAATAATTGTCATCTGGTGAATCACCAATATTAGCCTTATACGATATTTTGAATCCTGGATAGCTTTTTCCTTCAAATAGTAAATCATCTGCTTTTTCATAGTTAATACCTTCATCACCTAATACAAATGGCATTGCATAGAAGTAAAACATTAAATTATGATAAAAACGTGCATTACCTTTGTAATGGGTAGAATCTTGTTGTATCCACGAGTCATTACCATCAAAACCAATAGTATATTTTTCAGATTCTATGAGATCATTACGTGAAATCAGATCAATAGTTTGTTTTTCATTACCGTTGGGTTTTACAATTTCGAATGTGAGGCTTTTCATGTTTTTCCAGTTTTGAATACCGCCATGTTTTTCAAAAACAGCCATTAATTCTTTAGGATATTTAGGCAATTTAATTTCTTTCACTTTTTCTTGAACTACTACTTCGTTTGTATTAGTAGTTTTTTCTTTACATGAACTAAAGAACAGTAGTAAAGCTGCTACTGCTAAAATTATTTTTTTCATCTGTATTAGTTTAGAATTATTTTATATTATTTATGGTTGTAAAGAATCAATTATTATTTACAATTACTAAGCTTCGATATAATCTTCTATTGGATTACAATCACAAATTAAATGTCTGTCTCCGTAAGCATCATCTACACGACGCACTGGAGGCCAGAATTTTTTCTCTCTTACAAATTCAAGAGGATACGCAGCTTCTTGTCTTGAATAGACAAAACTCCATTCGTCTGCGGTTAACATGGCTTCAGTATGCGGTGCATTTTTAAGTACTGAATCACCTCCATTATATGCATCGATTTCAGTTTTAATTTGAATCATAGCATCACAAAAGCGATCAATTTCAGCTTTGTTTTCACTTTCTGTAGGTTCAATCATTAAAGTACCAGCAACTGGAAAGGATAGGGTAGGCGCATGAAAACCAAAATCCATAAGACGCTTTGCAATGTCAACTACTTCTATACCTTTAGCTTTAAATTCTCTAAAATCAACGATCATTTCGTGCGCCGCATAACCTTTTTCGCCTGTATATAATATCTTATAATGTTTTTCTAGCCTAGATTTAATATAGTTAGCATTTAAAATGGCATATACAGTGGCTAATTTTAAACCTTCAGCTCCTAGCATCTTTATGTAGCCATATGAAATTAAATCAACCAAAGCAGATCCCCAAGGTGCAGAAGAAATTGCTGTTATGGCGTTTTTGCCACCAGTAGGTATAATTGGGTTTGTTGGTAAAAATTCAGCTAAATGCTCTGCTACACAAATCGGCCCAACACCAGGACCACCGCCTCCATGTGGTATAGCAAATGTTTTATGTAAATTTAGATGACAAACATCAGCACCAATAGTAGCTGGGTTTGTAAGACCTACTTGTGCATTCATATTGGCACCATCCATATATACTTGGCCGCCATTATCGTGAATGATCTTAGTAATATCTTGTATAGCACTTTCAAAAACCCCGTGTGTAGAAGGATACGTTACCATCAACGCTGCTAGATTATCAGCATGTAACTCCGCTTTCTCTTTTAAATCTTCAACATCAATATTACCTTCTTCAGTTGTTTTTGTTACGACTACTTTCATGCCCGCCATTACCGCTGATGCTGGATTCGTACCATGTGCTGATGCTGGTATTAAACAAATATTTCTATGATGATTTCCTCGAGCATGATGATACGCTCTAATTACCATTAGACCCGAATACTCACCTTGCGCTCCAGAGTTTGGCTGTAAAGTTGTTGCATAAAAACCTGTAATTTCATTTAACGCTATCTCTAAATTTTTAAGCATTTCTTGATATCCTTGTGCTTGTTCGATAGGAACAAACGGATGAATAGTATTCCATGAGCTCGAGCTTAAGGCTAACATTTCTGATGCTGCATTAAGTTTCATGGTACACGATCCTAAAGATATCATGGAGTCTGTAAGCGAAATATCTTTATTTTCTAGTTTTTTAATATAACGCATCATTTCAGTTTCTGAATGATAGCTATTAAATACTTTATTCGTCATAAAGTCTGAAGTACGCTGTAAGGCTTTAGGGATAGAAGAAAACTCTTTAAAATTTACTGTGAAACTTTCTTTTCCTTCCGCTTTAGCTAGAATTTTAATGATTTCATTTATATCATCTATCGATGTAGTTTCATTTATAGAAACACAAATTGAACTGTCACTATTGTAGAAGAAATTTATCGTGTGTTGCTCTGCTATCGTTTTCAATTTTTGTTCATCAGAAACCTTAATGTGAAGTGTATCAAAAACAGTAGAATTTATTTGTGATAACCCTAACTTTTTGATGGCTTCATTCAAAACATTGGTTAATGAATGAATTTTATTGGCAATATATTTTAATCCTTGAGGACCATGATATACACCATACATACCAGCCATAACCGCCAATAACACTTGTGCCGTACAAATATTAGAGGTGGCTTTTTCACGCTTAATATGTTGTTCGCGAGTTTGTAATGCCATACGCAATGCGCGATCACCGTTGGCATCTTTAGTAACCCCTATGATTCTTCCTGGTATTAATCGTTTATACTCCTCTTTTGTAGCGAAATATCCTGCATGAGGCCCTCCATATCCTAAAGGAATACCAAAGCGCTGCGAAGTTCCAACGACTACATCTGCTCCCATATTACCTGGAGCTTTTAAGATGGGTAAACTTAATAGATCTGCGGCAACGATTACTTTAGCTGCATTTTTATTGGCTGCTGAAATGAAATTAGAATAGTCAAAAACCTGCCCATTTTTATTTGGATATTGTACTATAGCTCCGAAAACTTTATCAGTAAATTTAAAATCTTCATGATTACCAAAAACTAATTCAATACCAATGGGAATTGCTCTAGTTTTTAAAATAGAAATGGTTTGTGGAAATACATCTTCAGAAATAAAGAATTGATTTGCATCATTTTTTTTCTGATCTCTAGAACGTGCGGCAAATAATAAAGCCATAGCCTCCGCAGCAGCGGTACCTTCATCTAATAATGATGAATTGGCAAGCTCCATACCAGTTAATTCTGTAATGATGGTTTGATAATTTAGCAATGCTTCAAGACGTCCTTGAGAAATCTCAGCTTGGTAAGGCGTATAAGAAGTGTACCAACTGGGGTTTTCAAAAATATTGCGTTGAATTACCGCTGGTAATATAGTAGGGTGGTAGCCCATTCCTATATAATTCTTAAACTGTTTATTTTGAGCAGCTAATTCTTGTAAATGAGTGCTAAATTCATATTCACTCATCGCTTTGGGAAGACTTAAATGTTTCTTTAATTTAATGTGTGACGGAATCGTGTTGTAGATTAATTCATCTAAAGAGTCTAAACCAATAGTGTTCAGCATTTCTTCAACTTCATGCTCTCGAGGTCCGAGATGGCGTAAGGCAAAAGAGTCAGTTTTCATAAAAAAATTATCGAATAAAAGTTGTCTGTAAAAATACGTAAAACCACGTATTAATTTATAGTTTAAAATATATTTTAATGCACAAACATTTTGTTACTTTTATTCAATGCAAATTATTAGAAAAAATATTGATTTTTATGTTTTTAGTAATCTACATGTAGCGCTAGCCACAGCTGCATTAACAATGATTACTTCTAGACTTTATGGAAATGATACTAGTGCATTTCCAATTTTTGTTTTTTTTGCAACCTTGTTGTCGTATAATTTTATTCGATTGTACAGAAAAGAAGCTATAAAGTCATGGCTTTATGAGTGGATACATATTAATAAAAGACTACTATATATTCTTACATTTATTTCTGTTTTTTGCATTTGTTATTTAGCTACTCAACTACAAATAAAAACATTGTTATTACTTATGCCATTAGGTCTATTGACTTTGTTTTATGTAATTCCAGTTTACAGTAAAAAATCATTACGTTCTTTATCAGGATTTAAGCTTTTTCTAATTTCATTTTGTTGGGCAGCTGTTACTGTATTACTGCCAATAATAAATGAAGAAGTCGATTTAAATAAAGATATTTGGATCACTTTCGTGCAGCGTTTCTTTTTTGTTGCTGCCATTACAATTCCTTTCGATATAAGAGATGTAATTTATGATACGAATACGTTAAAAACACTTCCTCAAGTGTATGGAGAGGCAAAAGCAAAACGAATTGGTATTCTTTTTCTAATGCTGTTTTTAGGAGGTAATTTTTTTAAAACCAATAGTGTAGAATTATTAAGGATTGAATTTATAATAACCTTACTCAGTTTATTCTTGCTAATTAGAAGTACAACCAAGCAACACAAATATTACAGTGCTTTTTTTGTAGAAGCAGTTCCAATAGTTTGGTTTTTACTAATAGTACTTTTTATAAAATAAAAAGCCTTCTCATATGAAAAGGCTTTACTATATAATTCTTTCTGTCTTTTTTACTTAAGAAGTAAACAATTTTTCCATTTTTTCTTTTTCTTCTTCAGCTAATTGTGCGTCTACTAAAATTCGACCACTATGCTCATCAGTAGTAATTTTTTTACGATTTGCAATTTCCATTTGTACTTGCGGAGGAATTGTAAAGAAAGAACCACCAGCGGCTCCTCTTTTAATAGGTACAACAGCTAAACCATTTTTTACTTTGGTACGAATTCTATTGTAAGCGCTTAACAAACGTTTATCTATTAAGTCACCAAACTCAGCAGATTTTTTATTTAAAAGAGTTTCTTCTTTTTGAGTTTCTGCCATAATTGCATCTAATTCACCTTTTTTGTGTTTTAAATGATCTTGACGTTCTTTTAATCGTTCTTTTGCAGCGCTAATGATTTCATTTTTTTGCTCAATTTTTGCATCGAATTCTTTAATATGCTTTTCGGCTAATTGCACCTCAAGTTCTTGGTATTCTATTTCTTTAGATAAAGAATCGAATTCACGATTGTTACGAACATTTTTTTGCTGCGTAGTATATTTTTTAATAAGTTCTTTAGCCTCTGTAATCGTTTGTTTTTTGTTTTTGATACTAGTTTCTAAATTTTCGATATCGCTATTAAAATTGTTTAATCTAGTATTTAAACCTTCAATCTCGTCTTCTAAATCTTGAACTTCTAAAGGAAGTTCGCCACGCATATTTTTTATCTCATCAATTCTAGAATCGATTAACTGTAAATCATATAAAGCTCTTAATTTATCTTCTACGGTAGCTTCTTTCTTCTTTGCCATATTTAAAAGTAATTGATAGGATTTGTATTAACTTCTGATAAAACGACTGCAAAATTACGGAATTTTTTTGTAAGATAATCGGCTAAAAGGTTTTTTGTGAATTGCTCACTTTCATAATGCCCAATATCTGCTAAAACTATTTGGTTTTCAGCCTTATAAAACTCATGGTATTTAAAATCAGCCGAAATGTAAATATCAGCATTAGCGCGTTTTGCAGTATCTATAGCAAAAGCTCCAGAACCACCCAATACCGCTACTCTTTTTATAGGCTTATTTAAAAGTTTCGAATGGCGAATACTCTTCAAGTTAAATTTTTCTTTTAAAAAAATGAAAAAAGCTCCTTCAGACATATTTTTATTCAGTTCGCCAACCATGCCCATGCCAATATGTTGATGCGTATTGTCTGTTGTTATAATATCGTACGCTACTTCTTCATAGGGGTGCGCTTTAAAAAGACTCGTTAGGACACTATTTTCTAAATGCTTCTCAAAAATAACACTTAACATTGTTTCTTCTTCGATATGTAACTTTCCTCGTTCTCCGAGTGTAGGATTCGAATTTCCATTTCCTCTGAAGGTTCCTTCTCCATTACTGTTGAACGAACATAAATCGTAATCACCGATAGCTCCAGCTCCAGCTTTATGCAGTGCATTTCTAACTACTTTTATATCTTTTAGCGGTACATAAGTAGTTAACTTCTTAATAAGTCCAGTTTTAGGGAGTAATATGACAGTGTTTTCTAAACGAAGCATTTCAGCCATTTTAGCAGAGACTCCTTCTGCAGAATTATCGAGCGCTGTATGTGTTGCATAAATAGCAATATTATTCTTTATGGCTTTTAATACGACACGCTCTACATAATTGTTACCGTTTAATTTTTTAAGACCAGAAAAGATAATAGGATGGAAACTGACAATTAAATTGCAGTTTTTCTCAATAGCTTCATCTACAACTTCTTCTAAGGTATCAAGAGTTACTAAAAGACCAGAAACCTCTGTGCTATAATTGCCAACTAATAAACCTACATTATCGAAATCTTCGGCATATTTTAAAGGGGCTATTTCTTCAATAGTATTCGTAATTTCTCTTATAGTCATGCCTATTTAAATAATGAGCTAAAGGTAGTAGTTTTTTTATTTATCTTAGATATCTAAATTTATCATGTACAATTTTGTAAATCAATTATAAAAATGAAGAATAGCCTCGTATTTATGCTACTTATTTTATTTCAAAATTTGATAGTAACGGTTCAAGCCCAAGATAAAAAAGATCTATCACGATGGACTCCCGAAGATATTATCACTACTGAATATATGTCATCTGTTTCTATTTCGCCAAAAGGTGATATGGTGTTGTGGACAAAAAGGAAAATTGTTGAGAAAGAAGATAAGTTTGTTTCTGATATCTATTTAACACGGTTAAATAGCAAAAAAGATGGAAAGTTTAGAACAGTACAATTAACTAATGGTGATGAAAATGATTATAGCCCACTCTTTTCTAAAGACGGTGAAGCTATTTATTTTCTATCGTCAAGAGATAAAGGTAAAAAACTTTGGAAGCTAAGTGTTTACGGAGGCGAAGCTCAGGAAGTAAAGGAATTTAAAAACGGGATTTCATCAATACAATGGAAAGATAATAACACATTATTATTTAGATCAAATGATGGTAAAACGTTGTATGAAAAGCAATTAGAAGACAAAAAAGACAATGTAATAGTGGTTGAAGATTCTGCTCATTGGAAACCTTCACACGTCTATGCGTTCAGTATAAAGAATAAATCAGTGAAGCGCTTAACTAATAATATAAAACCATTAGGGAGTTTTGCGATTTCGCCAAATGGTAAATGGCTTTTTTATAGTATGGCTAGAAATATTAGTTATGCTTCAGACGCACAACAAGATCCTTTTAGTTATTTGCAAAATTTAGAGACTGGTGAGGTAAAACAAATTATTACTGATCGTGGTTTTCCGATTTTTAATATTCAGTTTAGTAACGATAATAAAGGATTTTACTTTATATCGCAGTATGCTTCTGACCCTAAATGGAACGGTGCAGGAGTTTCAGAACTATACTATTATACGATCGCGTCAAATTCTTATAAAAAAGTCGATTTAAAATGGAATTTAGGACTTGGTAGAGGTTATCGAGTTGTTGGTAATAACGCTATTGCTTCGTTAGCAAACAAAGCCACCTTGAAGTTAGCTTATTATAAAAAGAATGCGAATTCATGGTCAAAATCCGAACTTGATTTAAAAGAGAAAAATGAACATACTTCAATTCTAGCAGTAGCTGATAATGGTACAAAAATTATTTACAATTATTCGACTACCGAAAAATTACCTAGGTATTATATCGCAGACATAAAAGGCACAAAATTTAGTAATGAACAAGAATTAATTCAGTTAAATAAAAGCTTGTCAAAAAAAGCAATTACTAAAAGTGAGGTTATTACCTGGAAAGGTTATAAAGACGAGGAAGTAACAGGTCTATTATACTATCCTGAGAATTATGAAGAAGGTAAAAAATATCCACTTATGTTATCTATCCACGGAGGTCCCGCTGGAGCTGATCTTGACCTCTGGAGTGAACGATGGAGTACGTATCCTAATATTTTAGCACAGAAGGGCATGTTTGTACTCAAACCCAATTACCACGGGTCTTCAAACCATGGTTTATCGTATGTAGAAAGCATAAAGGGCAATTATTATGAACCTGAATTGGAAGATATTACCAAAGGAATAGAGATGCTTAATACACAAGGAAAAATTGATATGGATAAACTCGGAACAATGGGTTGGTCTAATGGTGCCATTATCACAACAATGCTTACTGTAAGATATCCTGATATGTTTAAAGTTGCAGCACCAGGCGCTGGGGATGTAAATTGGACATCAGATTTCGGAACCTGTCGTTTCGGTGTAAGTTTTGATCAATCCTATTTTGGAGGTGCTCCTTGGGATGATACTAACGGAAAATTTTATAATGAAAATTATATTATAAAATCACCATTATTTGAGATCGAAAAGATAAAAACGCCTACTATTATTTTTCACGGAAGTGAAGATAGGGCAGTGCCAAGAGATCAAGGTTGGGAATATTATAGGGGTTTACAACAAGTAGGTAAAACTCCTGTTCGTTTTTTATGGTTTCCTGGCCAACCTCATGGTTTGCGAAAGGTAACGCATCAATTACGAAAAATGAAAGAAGAAATTGCTTGGATAGATACGTATTTGCTTAACAAACCCCCTACTAAAAATGAAGCATTTAAAGAAGATAGCCCTTTAGCTGAGGTATTTAAAATTGAAGAAGCTAAACGTACAAAAAATGGATTGTTTGGTGAATATAAAGATGAGGTTTTAATACCAGAGACCTTAACAATCAAAAAAGATTCAATAGCAATTGGTCGTTTTGAGGTAACCAATGCACAGCTTAAAGCATTTAATAAAAACTTTACCTATGATGCAGGTTTAGACAACTACCCAGCAGTAGTGGATAGAAATACTGCTAATGCATATGTAAAATGGTTATCACAAACAACAGGTAATACATATCGATTACCTAACGAGAAAGAAGCAAAATCTTTACATAAAAAAGCACATGAAATTGCAGGGAAAGAATTAACATTAAATTATTGGGCTGGTTACGCTATTACTAAAGATGAAGTAGCCGAGTTGTATAAAAAGCTTAAAGACCTTAAAACTATTTTATTCAAAAAAGTAGGTAAACGAAAAAGTACTAAAGTTGGTGATGCTATTGTTTACGACCTAGGCGGAAATGTAGCAGAATACTACTCAAAAGGAGTATATGGATATAGTTCCTATGATTTTTATGATGTGAATGATGATAAAATGATCAATAGTAAATATGTTGGGATTAGAGTAATAAGGGAGTAAGTAAGAAAATTGATGGATGGTTTAGATATCGTATTGGTAATTTGTAGTGATATTTTTTGCGAGACTAGGCGTAAGCGCTTGTTAAAATAAAAAAGGAATTTAACTCTTAAAAAAGTTAAACTACCGATAAACTTTATTGACACATTTTATGATGTAGTTTCGAAAAATAATTACTCTTCATAAAATTTAACTACATTTTCACCATTCGATTTTTTATAACCACGGTACATCCCTGCAGAATTAAAAGACCATGCAATATTGCCATCTTTATCTAGTGCTACCATACCGCCGCTACCACCTAAATCACCAACTTGCTTAATCACATTGTCTAAAGATGCTTTTAAGCTTAGATTTTTATACTTCATTAAAGTAGAGGTTTCGTGTGTAGCTACCGTTCTTATAAAATACTCGCCTGTACCTGTCGCCGAAACACCACAAGTGGTATTGTTGGCATAGGTACCTGCACCTATAATAGGTACATCTCCAATACGCCCGTATTTTTTATTCGTCATACCTCCTGTTGAAGTTGCTGCTGCGATATTTCCATTTTTGTCTAAGGCAACCGCACCTACAGTTCCATATTTATGGTCATCGATTAATTCTTTATTTTCAATAATCATTGCGGTATGGTCTAAGGTCACTTTTTCACGTTCTTGAGCTTTTAACAATTGATTATAGCGTTTTTCAGTATGAAAATAATTATCGTCAACAAATTCAATTCCGTTTAGTTTAGCAAAATCTTCTGCTCCTTTGCCCGCCATCATAACATGACGTGTACTATCCATTACGATTCTTGCTGCATTTATAGGGTTTTTAATTCGTTTTACTCCTGCAACTGCTCCTGTATTTAAAGTTTTTCCATCCATAATAGATGCATCTAATTCATTTTTGCCTAAACTATTAAAAACAGCGCCTTTGCCTGCATTAAATAGTGGTGAATCTTCCATTATATTAATTGCTTTTTGAACTGCATCTAAACTAGAACCGCCCTCTTCCAAAATTTTATAACCAGCATCTAAAGACTCTTGTAGTTTTTCGCGATAAGCAACTTCTTGTTCAGGTGTCATATTTTCTTTTTTAATGGTACCAGCTCCACCATGTATGACTATGGCAAAACCTTTTTCTTTTAAAGTATCAGTTACAGAAGTTGAATTTTTAGTGATTTGATTTTCTGATGCTCCTTTTTTACAATTTGTAAACAAGAAAAATGACAAAATAGAAAGAAATAGAATAGATTTCATGATGAATTACTTTTTGTTAAAAGTACTGAATATTTTTATTTCCGATCTTCGAGTCTGTAAACAAATTTAAGTCCGCTCCATTTTTGATCTACTGCGCAAACTTTTACATCAACCAACCCGATTTTTAAGAGATGCTCTCGTATAACTTCTCTTTTTAAATCGGTTTTGATACCAGAACTTCCTTTAGGCCAACTTATCCATAATAAACCCTCAGATTTTAATTACTCCATTAAAGGCCTAGTATTATTTTTTAGTTCATCAAATGACTTACAAAACAAGTGGATAAAATCAATAGTATTTTTTTCTTTGCTTTTTATGAATTTTCAGCTACTTTTTTTTATTAATTTACAAGATAAGATTAGTAAATTTGTTATGCGTTTAAAATACGAATGAAAATGATTAGTGAATTAGCGAATAAAATTTTTAAAGAGAGTATAGTAAAATATCATGAGCTTGATGATGTTTATCAATCATTTAAAAATAGGTATCCTGAGAATACTATTGAAAATTTATTATATAAAAAGAATTGGATAGATACTGTACAATGGCATTACGAAGATATTATCAGAGATCCAAATATTGAACCTGTGGCTGCTTTGAAATTAAAAAGAATGATTGATGATTCGAATCAGCATAGAACTAATTTAGTTGAGGATATTGACGATTATTTTTTGATGAAATTTAAGTCGATTAATGTTAAAGAACAGGCTACTATTAACTCTGAAAGTCCAGCTTGGGCTGTAGATAGATTATCAATTTTGGCACTAAAAATTTATCATATGCAGGAAGAAGTTGAGCGTGAAGATGCCTCGTTAGAACATAAAGCTAGATGCCAATTTAAATTAGATGTTTTACTAGAGCAACAAAAAGATCTTTCAACGGCTATTGATCAATTACTTACAGATATTGAAAATGGTGATAAATATATGAAGGTTTATAAGCAGATGAAAATGTATAATGATAAAGAAACGAACCCTGTACTTTATAAAAAGAAATAGGGTTATTTAAATATTTTTAGAATTATGCTGGTACTTTCTATTTGAAATGTTTTTTAGAAGCATTCCAATACACATCCATTTCGGCCAAGGTCATTTCAGAAAGTTGCTTACCTTCTTTTTTAGCAGCTTCTTCTAAAAATTGGAAACGTTGTATAAACTTTTTATTAGTTCGTTCTAAAGCGTTTTCAGGATTTACTTTGATAAAACGGGCATAATTGATCATCGAAAATAAGACATCGCCAAATTCTTTTTCAATATTTTCTTGTTCACCTTTCTCGATAGCCTCATTTAACTCAAAAAGTTCTTCTTTTACTTTATCAAAAACTTGATGAGGTTCTTCCCAGTCGAACCCTACTCCTGCCACCTTATCTTGAATTCTATTGGCTTTTACCATAGCAGGTAGGCTTTTGGGAACTCCTTCTAAAACAGATTTTTTACCTTCTTTAAGTTTTAATTTTTCCCAATTTTGTTTTACCTCTTCTTCATTTTCAACGTTAACATCTCCATAAATATGTGGGTGACGGTCTATCAATTTTTTAGCAATAGCATTAGCTACATCTGCGATATCAAAAGCATTCGTTTCAGACCCTATCTTAGCATAGAAAACAATATGTAATAATAAATCGCCAAGTTCTTTCTTGATTTCTGGTAAATCATTATCTAAAATGGCGTCACCTAATTCGTATGTTTCTTCTATAGTGAGATGGCGTAAAGATTGGAGTGTTTGCTTTTTATCCCACGGACATTTCTCACGGAGTTCATCCATGATATCTAATAGCCTTTTAAAAGCAGCGAGTTGTTCTTTACGCGAATTCAAATTATTCTTCTTCGTCTGTGGTTTCTTCAGTTAGAGTGGTAAAATCAAAATTAGAAGCTACAAGAATATTATACCATTGCACTACCTTTTTAATATTCGAGACATATACACGTTCTTCATCAAAATCGGGTAATACTTCACTAAAGAAAGTTTTTAAAGTATCATTATTTTCTTTGTGACTAATTGTTTGTTTTCCATTTTCTTTATCCGCAATAGTTGCAAAAACTTCACGCAGAGGTACTTCTTCTTCGTACGTATAAATAGCAATATCGTTCAAAATACTCACATTTTGAACGGCATTTACTGGAAATCGTTTGTTGTCGATTAGAGAGCGTACAATAATACCTCCTTTAGTTTGTGAAATGATTTCATATAATCCAGGTTTTCCTGAAATCGCTACAATTTTATCTATTGTCATTTTTATATTATTTTTTAGGAAAACGCATTCTGTATTCTACCTCTACTTTTCCTTTACTTATATTGTCTAATTTCTTTTTGATTAATCGTTTTTTTAAGGAAGATAATTTATCGGTAAATAATTTTCCTTCAATATGATCATATTCATGTTGTATTACCCTAGCTGCTAATCCATCGACAGTTTCTATATGTTTTTTGAAGTTTTCGTCATAATATTCTATGGTTACAGTTTCTTGACGAAATACATCTTCATTAATATTGGGGATACTTAAGCAACCTTCACTAAACACCCATTCATTACCTTCTTCTTTTAAGATTTTTGCATTGATAAAAACTTTATTAAAATTTTGTAAAAATTCTTGTTCTTCTTTACTCAGTTCATCATCTTCTGCAAAGGGTCTAGTATCTACTAAAAACAATCGTATGGCTTTACCTATTTGCGGAGCTGCCAACCCGACACCACGTGCATTTTTCATGGTATCTTTCATATTTTCAATAAGTTTTTGTAGCTCTGGGTAATCTTTATCAATCTCTTTTCCTACTTTTCTTAAAACAGGATCACCATATGCTATAATTGGTAAAACCATAAGTGTTTTCTAATTTATGAGGTGCAAAAGTACGAAAATAGGTGAAAGCTAAAAGTTACAAACTTGAAGATTTTTTATCTATGTAGAATATAAATACGATTGCAAAATTATGGTAGCACTAATTTCATCAACTAATGCCTTATTTCTACGTTGTTTTCTTTTGAGACCACTATCAATCATGGTTTGAAATGCCATCTTAGACGTAAAACGTTCATCAATTCGTTTAATGGGAATTTCAGGAAACGTCGTTGAAAGTTTTTCTAAAAACGGAATAATTAAAGCTTCACTTTCTGAAGGAGTGTTATCTAGTTGCTTAGGTTCACCAACCAGTATTAATTCAACAAATTCTTTTGTAATGTAATTTACTAAAAAAGAAAAGATATCTTTTGTTTCAACTGTTGTCAAACCTGAGGCAATAATTTTTAATTCGTCAGTAACAGCAATGCCTGTTCTCTTTTTTCCGTAGTCTATAGCTAATATCCTTCCCAAATTTAAAATTTTTACAAAAATACAGTATCTGTTTTTAGCTTTCTAAAATTGTGCCAATCATTTACAAGCAATTATATTTGCAAGTATAATACAATAAGTAATGAATAATTTACAAGAAATAATAGAAACAGCTTGGAATAACCGAGATCTTTTAAAAGAAGAAAATACAATTAATGCGATTAGAGAAGTAGTAAATCTACTTGATAGAGGGAGTTTACGTGTTGCTGAACCCACAAATGGTGGCTGGCAAGTAAATGAATGGGTAAAAAAAGCAGTAGTGTTGTATTTTCCGATACAAAAAATGGAAGTTTTAGAAGCAGGTATTTTTGAGTATCATGACAAAATTCCATTAAAAAGAGGGTACAAAGAAAAAGGAATTCGTGTAGTGCCGCATGCAGTAGCCAGACATGGAGCTTACATATCTAAAGGAACCATTTTAATGCCAAGTTATGTAAATATTGGAGCTTATGTTGATGAGGGTACCATGGTTGATACGTGGGCAACCGTAGGTTCTTGTGCGCAAATCGGTAAAAATGTACATTTATCTGGTGGTGTAGGTATTGGCGGTGTTTTAGAGCCTTTACAAGCGGCACCCGTAATAATTGAAGATGGATGTTTTATAGGTTCTCGTTGTATTGTTGTTGAAGGAGTAAGAGTAGAGCAAGAAGCTGTTTTAGGTGCTAACGTTGTTTTAACTATGAGTACAAAAATTATCGATGTTACCGGAGATACGCCAATTGAAATGAAAGGAAGCGTACCCTCACGTTCTGTTGTAATTCCTGGAAGTTATACTAAAAAATTTGCAGCAGGAGAGTATCAAGTACCATGTGCATTAATTATTGGTAAGCGTAAAGAAAGTACTAATAAAAAGACTTCTTTAAATGATGCGCTACGCGAATATGATGTAGCGGTTTAAAATCTTTGATTGAAAAAAATTCTTGTCATACAACAAAAGATGATCGGTGATGTACTGGTCTGTTCTATACTTTGTAATAACTTAAAAAAAGCATATCCAGATGCTGAGATTCATTATATGGTTTATGAATCTACTACTCTTGTTTTAGAAGGTAATCCAGCTTTTGACAAACTAATTTTATTTAAAGATGTTCATCGTACTAGTAAACTAGCTTTTTATCGATTTTTAAAACGAATCCGCCAAGAAGAGTATGATTTATTAATAGATTCATATTCTAAATTAGAAAGTTGGTTAACTGCTTTTTTTTCTAGAGCTAAACGAAGAATTTCTTATAAAAAACCTGGTAGAGGTTTTTTGTATACCGATTTGGTAGATACCTATGAGGAGCCTTTAAGTAATTTAGGGTTAATCATTGAACGCAGATTATCTTTACTCGATCCGTTAAATTTAGATATAGATTTAGACCCTATTCCTAAATTATATGTTACTATAGAAGAGAAGTTAAATGCAAAAAAGTTAATGAATGAGCATGGTGTTGATTTCTCTAAAAAAATAATCATGATCTCTATAATTGGTAGCTCAGATGTTAAAACTTACCCACTCAATTATATGTCTAAAGTTATAGATTTTGTGGTTGGGCAAATAGACGCAAATGTTTTATTTAATTATATACCAAACCAATTAGAACAAGCAAAAGAAATTTATAAGAGATGTAAGGAGTCAACTCGAAGAGCAATCTTTTTTAATCTTCTAGGGAAAAGCCTTCGAGAATATATTGCACTAATGAATGAGTGTGATATGATAATTGGTAATGATGGAGGTGCTATTAATATGGCAAAAGCCTTAAATAAACCTTCCTTTATAATTTTTTCGCCATGGATAGAAAAACAAATGTGGTCAACTTTTGAGGATGGGAAATTTCATAAATCGGTACACTTACAAGAATATAAGCCTGATCTGTTTGAAGGAAAGTCAGAAAAATATTTAAAACGAAATTCTATAGAATTATATCAGCATTTTAAACCAGAATTCATTTTTGATGACTTAAAAGCATTTTTAGATTTCAATATAAATAATGGAGCTAAACTTGATTTAAACTCTCTAATAAAAGCTAAAGATGTAAAAGAGAAAAAGCCATTCTCTGCTATAGTAATTACAAAAAATGAAGCTGAAAATTTATCCTCTTTAATACGAAATTTAAGTTTTGCAGACGAAATCATTATTGTAGATTCTAACAGTACAGATGATACTTCAGAAATGATGAAGGATTATCCACACGTGAATTTTATTCAACATAAGTTTACTAATTATTCTAATCAGCGAAATTTTGCCATTGAACAAGCTTCAAATAATTGGATATTGTTTGTTGATGCTGATGAGCGTTTACCAAAGAATCTACAATGTGAAATTCTAAAATCTCTTAAATCACAAAACAATATTGTGGCTTATAATATACCTAGACAATTTTATTTTGTAGAAAAACCACTTAAATATGGAGGTTTTCAATCTGATACCGTAACTCGTCTATTTAATAAAAATTTTGCTAGATATGAAACTACTAAATATGTACATGAAATACTAAAAATTAATGGTGAATCAGGCAACTTTAACGGCAAAATTTTACACTATTCTTATAAAAATTACGAAGATTTTAAGAAGAAGCTAACATCATATGCAAAACTAAGAGCACAAGAATTAAAAGAAAATAACGTTAGGCCTAATTTTTTTCATTTCTATATCAAACCAGCATATAGATTTTTTCATCATTATATAATTAGGAGAGGATTTTTAGATGGAAAAGCAGGTTATACTATGGCAAAATTACATGCTTTTGGTGTAAAACAGCGTTTTATTGAGCTTAAAAAATTATATACTAATCAACCTTAATTGGTATACCTAATAATCTTTTCTTCCAACGTTTTTTTCTAAAGAAACGATATTGAAACGCTTCAGTTTCGCCCCACATTTTTTCAAATACTTTTTCATATGGTTGATTAATAAGCTTGGCATATTCATCGCTCATAACTTCCACCATCTCTTTTTTAGGAGTTAAACGAGAAAAATTTGTTATACGCGAATCAAAATCTAGATCAAAAAATTTCATTCGATTGAGGTCAACTAGATAGAAGTCATAATTACTACTATTCTTTTTAATTAAGGTATTTCCCGGAGAGTGATCTTTAAAATAAATACCTTTTTCATGTACTTTGTATGTGAACTGAGTAAATTGTCTTAAAATTTTTTCATGCTCTGGATAATTAGGATCAGACACTAAAGTTCTATACATAATATCATAATCGATATGCTCACTAAAGTAGTAGCTGTTCTTTATTCCGTAAGGTGAAAAATATTCATAATAAGCAATAGGCTGCGGTGTACCGATACCTTTTTCTAGTAATTTGTTAGCGTAAGTGTAAGAACGCTCAGCTTTAGATTTTCTAAAAAATTTATAAGCTACCTGATTAAAAATATTAGGGATTTTAAAAGATTTTATATTAACATTTAGACTATCAATTTTTACCGAACGCATTTTATTACGTTTCTCATAATCATAATCGCCAGAAGTTTCAAAACCTTGAATTATAGCTTCAAAATGATCTTTTAAATGAAGATAATCTTTGTGTATTTTGTAATTCATTTTCACTGACAAAGCTACTTTAAATACTTATCAATTCCGTTTTTGCACCAAGTTAGTTTGTTTTTGATGGTGTTTTGTTGAATTTCATCATTTATGTTTAAACGCTCACGAGAGTTTTCGGGGTGATAAATATGGTATATAATACCAGCATATCTTAACCTCTTTCCTAGTATGCCTTTATTTAAAAGTCTAGATATCATCTCAGAATCTTCTCGCCCCCAACCAGTCATGTCTTCATTATAACCATTTATTGCAACAATGTCATCTCTCCAAAACGATAAATTACAACCTCGAATTTTTTTAGAGAGTTCATTTTTAGGGCGATAAAGTTCGCTTAAAATAGGAATATGTAGATTTCTAGTTCTTTTTTTAATTCCCTTAGCAAAGAAATTGTATTGAACTACTTTATTACTAAATAAATTTGATAAAAATGACTTTTGAATATTGACTCTCGAGCCAAATAAATAAACTCCTTTTTGAGCATGTTTAATATGATCTCTAACAAAATGCTTATGTATAATACAATCTCCATCTAATTGGATTAGATAATCAGAAGAAGTTTGTGCAAATACTTTGTTTAATACTTCAGATCTTCTAAAACCTTTATCTTCATGCCAAAAGTGTATCAATTTTGTTGGATAATCATTTTTAAAACGTTCAATTACTTTTGTAGTTTCTTTTTTTGAACCATCATCTGCAATAATTACTTCGTTGGGCATTAAACTTTGCTCTTTTATACTTAATAGAACAAGTTCTAAAGCTTCTGGCCAATTATAAGTGGTTAATACTAATGAAGTAGAAAAATCATTTTTCATCTAAAATTTCATTGTATAAGTCAAAAATTTGTTTTGAAAGTTGAGATGTAGTGAATTTATCAAATAATAATTTATGAGATTTTTCAACAAACTTTTTTTGAAGTTTTTGATCATTTATTAGTAGCTGTAAATTTTTAGCTAAGTGTTTATAATCTTTGGTTTCAGATAATAATCCATTTTCATTGTGCACAACAGCTTCTGGTATTCCGCCAGCTTTAGTACTAACTACAGGGATTTTCTTTAAAAAAGCTTCGTAAATAGTAATTGGCAACCCCTCTCTTTCTGAAGTCATTAAGTATATATCTAATTGAGAAAGTAAATCTATAGCATTTTTTTGAAAACCAGCCAAAGTAATATAATCTTGCAAGTTATATTTATCAATAAATGGTTCAAATATTTCTGTGTACTTACTTTTATAACCTATCTGCATAAAATGAATATTTTTTATATTTAAATTATTAACAAGTTCATTTGCGGTTTCTACAAAAGTAACAAGATCTTTAGCTCTGTTGTGATTAGCGATGTTACCAATTAGAACTTTATCATTATTGATATTAAAATATTTTCTAAGAACTACGTCATTTTTATTTTGCTCTCGATCAATTTTTATACCGTCATATATTGTAATTAATTTATGATGATTTTTGGGTTTCAAAGTATTTTTAAAGGATTCTTTTACAGCGTTAGAGACACAGATAATTTTCTTAATGTTCTTATAATTGTATTTATATACACTAAGCCCTTTCTTTTTTGTGCTTATTCCTTTTTTAGAAAAAACAGCAGGTGTTTTTAGACAAAATAGTAGGTCTGAAACAACATACCCTGTAACAGAATCACTAGTATGCAAATGAAGAATGTCAATTTTTGTTTCTTTAATAAATTTTGCTAAGCTTTTGGTATAGTAGTAAGTAAAAAGTTTTGACTTTGGTACGCTTTTATATACTAACTTATGCTTAATAGTATATTCTTCTAATGGGGAACCCTTAAAACAATAGATAATATTCTTTATACCCAACTTTTTAAGATCTGGAATACTATCTACTAATTGTTGTTCATTACCTCCCCAAGTAGTTGCTCCTGATAGATGTAGAACATTCATAAAAAAAAATTTATGCAAATATAAAATAGTTGATTACAAGTATATACACATTACTATTTTATTATTTTTGTTGGATGCAAAAAGAGATTAAAAATAGCCTACAATTTTTAGAAGAAGGTAAAGTGATTTTATACCCAACAGACACTGTTTGGGGTTTAGGCTGTGACGCTACTAATGAAGAAGCCGTTGCTAAAATTTATAAGATTAAACAGCGCGAAGAAACTAAGAGTTTAATTATTTTAGTGGCTGATTTTGAGATGCTCAAAAAATATACAAATGTTATTCCTAAAGAGGTTAAAGCAATCATCAAAGAATCTGAAAGACCTACAACAATTATTTATAATAGTCCTAAAGGTTTGGCTACAAATGTAATTGCTGAAGATAATACTGTTGCAATTAGAATTGTGCAAGATGAATTTTGCCAAAAACTTATTTCAAAGTTTGGTAAACCAATCGTTTCTACATCAGCAAATATTAGTGGTAACCCAACCCCAAAGTCATTTAAAGAAATAGATACTTCAATTTTGGATGCCGTTGATTATGTGGTAAATTTGCACCAAGAAAAAATCTCAACGCAATCTTCGAGAATCATTAAGTTTAATGAAGAGGATAAGGTTGAAATTATTAGAGACTAAAATCTATGCAGCACACTTTTTATAAGGAGGCTATTTCGTCTAAAATTTTTCAGATAATAAGCAAAGCTTCTAATCTATTAGGGTTAGAGAGTTATGTTATTGGCGGCTATGTACGCGATCTTTTACTAAAACGTGGTAATGCAAAAGATATTGATATAGTTGCTGTTGGTAGCGGTGTAGAATTAGCTAAAAAAGTAGCTTCACTTTTACCTGCGAAACCTAAAGTACAGGTTTTTAAAACCTATGGAACTGCGATGTTGAGACATAATGATATTGACTTAGAATTTGTAGGCGCCCGAAAAGAGTCTTACACCGAAAATACTAGAAATCCTAAAGTTGAGCCTGGTACTTTAGAAGACGATCAAAATCGTAGAGATTTTACTATCAATGCTTTAGCTTTAAGTTTAAACGAAATTAATTTTGGAGAATTACTCGATCCGTTCAATGGAGCAAGAGATCTTGAGAATAAAATCATTAGAACACCCTTAGATCCTGATATTACGTATTCTGATGATCCGTTGCGAATGATGCGTGCCATTCGTTTTGCTTCTCAGTTAAACTTTACGATAGAAGAAAAATCGTTAAAAGCAATTTCGAAAAATGCAGAACGGATAGATATAATTACTAGAGAACGTATCGTTGATGAACTACATAAAATTTTACTTTCTGATAAACCCTCTATTGGTTTTAGATTATTAGAAGAAACAAAGCTTTTAGAAAGATTCTTACCCGAATTAATTGCATTAAAAGGTGTTGAAGAAGTAGAAGGACAAACACATAAAGATAATTTTTATCACACGTTGCAGGTTGTAGATAATATAGCTAAAAAAACAGATAATTTATGGCTACGGTGGTCAGCTTTACTACATGATATAGGCAAAGCACCCACAAAGCGATTTCATAAAAATATTGGTTGGACTTTTCATGGTCACGAATTTGTAGGTTCTAAAATGGTGTATAAAATATTTAAACGTTTACGGATGCCATTAAATAATAAAATGAAGTACGTGCAGAAAATGGTATTGTTAAGTTCACGACCCGTAATTTTGGCTGAAGAAGAAGTTACCGATTCTGCAGTACGACGTTTAATTTTTGATGCTGGTGATGCTATTGATGATTTAATGACACACTGTGAAGCCGATATTACTACGAAAAATCCAAAGCGGTTTAAACAGTATATGAACAATTTTAAATCAGTACGTGATAAAATTAAAGAAGTAGAAGAGCGAGATCGTGTTCGAAACTTTCAGCCTCCAATTACAGGAGAACTTATAATGGAAACTTTTAATTTAAAGCCATGTAGAGAAATTGGTCAAATAAAGGAAGCTATAAAAAATGCCATTTTAGACGGTAAAATTCCGAATGAGTACCATGCTTCCTATGAATTTATGTTAAAAACCGCATCGCAATTAGGTCTAAAAAAATAGTGTATTTAACCAACTTATTGGTCTTATACAATGAATTTTAGACTAAGCTATAAAAGTTTTCAGTAGGTTATAGTGGATACTTTTCTTTATGATGAACCTATACTTAAGTATAGAATAAAGCAAAATGATATTTTTTCAAACCTTAGGTTACTTCCTGTAAAGTTTGATTTGCAATTGTATGCTTTCAGTTTGCCAAAACGTCAAGCTTTGTTAGAACAATGTATTTTTTAGAAGACTCTTGAAATCACTGAAGGTCATGAATGGCGAGTGGTTGTGGATGAATATGGTTTAAATCAGTTATAATTTTTTTAATTTTAGTGTAACAAAATTGCTAAACTGAGCGTCTATTGTTAAAACAACTCTCCGAAATTAACTCAAAGTACACTCTTTTATGTTCGACATAGATCGTTGGCAAGAAATTTTTGATACTATTCGTAAAAATAAATTACGAACTTTTCTCACGGGGCTTTCTGTAGCATCGGGTATTTTCATATTGGTAATTTTATTAGGTTTTGGTCAAGGATTTCAGAATGGAATAAAAAAAGAGTTTGCGAAAGATGCTACTAACAGAGTGTGGGTATGGACTCAAGTCACTACAAAAGAGCATAATGGTTTAAACCCAGGAAGAAGAATCCAGCTTAAGAATGAAAACTTAGAATATCCAAATCAGGTATTTTCGGAAGATATTGAATTCAATTCGGGTGTATTTAGAGTTCGCGGTGTTAGTATCAATTATAAAAAGGAGTCTGGCGCTTATGGCATTCAAGGTGTTGGCCCAGACTACCAACGTATTGAAAATGTAAAAATGGTGACAGGTCGTTATATCGACGAGTTAGATATGGATGGCAATCTTAAAGTTGTCGTGATAAGCAAGAAAATTAAGCGAGAATTAATGAAAAAGGTTGAAAATCCTTTAAATGAATATTTACAATTATCAGGAATCAACTTTAAAATTATTGGTGTATATGCTGATGAAGGAGGAGAGCGTGAAGAAAATAGAATATATATACCCATAACAACTGCCCAAAATGTTTTTAACGGACAAAATAAATTGGCAAATATGTCCTTTACCTTGACCCCAAAAGAAACGTTTGACGAATCTGTTTTTGCTGCCAATAAGTTCACAGAAAAACTAAAAAAATACTTACAAAAAGCACACCAAGTTTCTCCAGATGATAATAGTGCAATTGGCGTATGGAGTGCAGAAGAAGAAGCAAAAAGATATTTTACAATGACCAATAACATTGCGATGTTCTTCTGGTTTGTTGGAATATGTACTATCATTGCAGGTGTTGTAGGGGTGAGTAACATAATGCTTATCATAGTTAAAGATCGCACACGAGAAATAGGCATACGAAAGGCATTGGGAGCAAAACCTTGGTCTATAGTAGGTATGATATTACATGAAGCTATTTTTGTAACGGCTATTTCGGGCTTTACTGGTTTGATCTTAGGTATGGGTTTGTTAGAAATTGTAGGGCCTAATGTTGAAGTACAATATGTGTCAAACCCAACGGTTAATTTTTCAATAGCCATGACTATGGTAATTTTATTAATAGTAGCAGGGGCTGTTGCTGGGTTTTTCCCAGCATGGCGTGCAGCAAAAGTTCAACCCATCGTAGCACTTAGAGACGAATAATATGTTTAGCAGAGATCGTTGGAAAGAAATATTAGAAGTGCTATCAGGTAACTGGTTTAGAACAGTATTGACCGCTTTTGGTGTATTCTGGGGAATTTTCATATTACTTATTTTGTTAGCAGCTGGTAAAGGCTTTGAAAATGGAGTGAATATGGAATTCGGAGATGTAGCCACAAATACGATGTTTATGTGGACTCGCACGGCAACAAAAGCCTATAAAGGTATGCCTAAAGATAGAAGATTTAGTCATAGACTTTCTGATGTTGAAGATATAAAACGTAATGTGTCAAATTTGAGATTCGTTTCTCCGCGCAATCAATTGGGTGGTTTTAATGGTGCTAACAATGTAGTGAGAGGCACTAAAACAGGTGCTTATGATGTATATGGTGATTACCCTGAAATCATTAAACAAGAGCCCATGGATATCAGTAAGGGAAGGTTTATCAATTATAACGATATCAATAAAAGAAGAAAAGTAGCTGTTATTGGCGAAGGAGTACACAATGAGTTATATGATAAAGAAGAAGAAGTGCTTGGAAGCTACATTAAGATTCAAGGTGTGAATTTTATGGTGATTGGTATTTATAAAAAGAAAAGTAGTGGTGGTGATGGTGAAGAAGGTCAGAAACAAGTATATGTACCCTTTACTTCTTTCTCGCAAGCTTTTAATAGAGGTGATAGAGTAGGCTGGATGGCAATTACTGCAGAAGACAATACACCGATTACGGCTATTAAAGAAAGTATATTCAACATCGTTAAAGAGAATCACAGCATACACCCAGACGATGAACGAGCTGTAGGGCATTTCGATTTATATGAAGAATATAGCCGCGTACAAAATTTATTCGCAGCAATAAGAATAATGGCATATTTTGTCGGAACCTTGGTGTTATTAGCGGGTATTATTGGTGTTAGTAACATTATGCTTATTGTGGTAAAAGAACGTACAAAAGAAATTGGTATTCGAAGATCCTTAGGGGCCTCACCATGGAATATAAGAAGTCAGATTTTGACTGAATCTGTGTTTTTAACTATTATTTCAGGCATGGCAGGTATTGTATTCGCTTCTTTACTAATATATCTTATCAATTATCTATTAGATAGCAACGGACCTGTAGATATGTTTGCAAACCCGAGTGTAAATATTGGTGTTGTATCTATAGCCTTAACTATATTGATTGTTTCGGGGCTCTTGGCAGGATTTATACCGGCTCAAAACGCAGTAAGAATAAGACCCATTGAAGCATTAAGAACAGATTAAATTTAAACCAGAAACATATTATATATGAAAAAGTCAGTAACCATTTTTATATTAATAGCTATCGTAGTCACTTTTGCAGCGGCAATGTATTATCTATATCAAAAAAATCAGGAAGATCCTGTAGTGTATAAAACTGAACAACCAGAGACAAAGACTATTGTTAATAAAACTGTTGCCACAGGAAGTATATTACCATTAGAAGAAGTTTTAATCAAGCCGAACATATCAGGAGTTATTCAGGAAGTATATGTAAAAGGAGGGGATATGGTTAAGGAAGGCGACTTACTCGCTAAGATCAAAATAATCCCGAATCTTAATTCTTTAAACAATGCTAAAAATCAGATTGAGACAACAAAAATTGCCTTAGATGACCAAAAGCGCAATTATGATCGCCAGAAAGCACTTTTTGATAAAGGAGTAATTTCTAGACAAGATTTAGAAAGAGCAGATGTAACTTATAAGCAAGCACAACAAGATTATAGAGCGGCAAATAGAAATTACGATATTGTACGTACGGGTTCAACACGAGGCTTGGGGAGCGCTGCAAATACCCTAATTAAAGCTACAGTAGCAGGTATGGTACTAGATGTGCCTGTAGAGGTGGGTAACCAGGTAATAGAAGCTAATAATTTTAATGAAGGTACTACGATTGCTTCTTTGGCTGATGTAAACAAACTTATTTTTGAAGGTAAGATTGATGAATCTGATGTAGGGAAAGTAAAAGAAGGATTGCCTATTGAGATTGTTGTTGGTGCTTTAAAAGATATAAAATTTGAAGCTGTTTTAGATTATATCGCTCCGAAAGGTGTGTTAGAAAATGGTGCGATACAGTTTGAAATTAAAGGAACATTAAAAAAACTAGATACTACTTTTGTACGTGTAGGTTTAAGCGCAAATGCATCGATTATTTTAGCAAAAGCAGATAGTGTATTGGCGATTAAAGA
Source organism: Maritimimonas sp. 2210JD6-3 (assembly GCF_056591795.1). NCBI lineage: Bacteria > Pseudomonadati > Bacteroidota > Flavobacteriia > Flavobacteriales > Flavobacteriaceae > Maritimimonas > Maritimimonas sp. 2210JD6-3. The sequence goes on from NZ_JBWQOJ010000017.1 coordinate 28,152, forward strand.
AGCTTTAGTACAGTTTGATAAGGAAACTAAGTTGCCGTATGTAGAAGTTAAAAATGGTGATGAGTTTAATAGAAGAGATATTTCTTTAGGTGTTAGCGATGGTATTCATGTTGAGGTAAAAGACGGGCTTACTAAAGAGGATGCTATTAAAATCTGGAATAAATTAAAAGAAGAAGATAATAAGAATAATAATTCTTAATCTTAAGATTAGTTTCGTTATCGACTTTGTATATAGCAAAAAGGACAGAAAGAAGTAATTATCATTTCGGTTGAACTACCTTATAAATATAATAAATCCTTTGCTAATGTCTAAGCAGGTATTCGATTTATTATGTTGTTGATTCTATGCGTTGGGAAATATTGCTTTAATTTTGTCTTCAGTTACAACTTGTTTTGTTGTAATTACCTTAATCTTTGGTGATTCAACTAAATTCAATTCTTTTACTTCCTCAATCACATTGTCAAAATCAGTACTTGTGGCGCAAACTGCGCTATCCAATCCTATTACGTCGCCAATTTTCTGTTTGGCATTTACCATACTTGCATCATCTTCCGACAATGTTATTAAATAACATTTAGACCTACGATGGACATATTTCATCGCAATTGCTTCTAAATCTGCTTGTTTGTATCTTTCTCTAAAAGATGTTTTTGCACTTAAACAAATTGGACCTCTATCAGTTGAATAGAGTAAAAGATCATAGTTAATGTTTGGCACAAATGCAACTTTGGCATTCATATAAATTGGATAAATCTTTTCGCGAATTAGCAAGGTCGCAATGATGATTTCAAAAATCTTTCCGTTAACACCTCTTTTCTGTTGTTCGTTGTTGAGAAGAACATCTCTTTGTAATAAATATGCCTCCCAATATTTTGAAATATACTCGCTTGGTCTTTCGTATTCAACTTCCATAAAAGACGGAAATAGTTTTTCAAATATTCCACCTGCAAGAGTTGATGATCCTTTTACTATGTCTAAATCTTGTAATAATGCCATTATTTGATTTGCAATTTTTCAATTATTTTTTCCGCTGTGGCTTGAATAGCTGGAACTGCAACTGAATTTCCAAATTGTTTATAAGCTTGTGCGTCTGATACTATTATTTTGAAATTATCGGGAAACCCTTGAAGTCTTGCCCATTCTCGTGGTGTCATTTTTCTAATTCCCTCACGATTTACTTCGCCCGAAATATTTGTGACTGGTTTAAAGTTTGTCAATCTGTTGTCTAAAACTAAATTTCGCTCTCTTCCCATTCCTCCACAAACAACCGCATTTGCAGTTCCGTCATTTGGTATAATTTCGTAACCAAACCCATTTCCTTTGCTTTCATGTCTTGCTCTGTGGTTTTTTAAAGTTTGCACGTATGTTGTCGATAAATAATATTTTACCGAAACCTCGTTTTCCTCTAAAATGTCATCCAAAACAGTATTTTTATCTGTTGGTAGAGGATATTTGAAATCTGTTATTCTTAAATCCTTTCTAAATCCTACGATGAAAATTCTTTCTCTGTTTTGAGGAACTCCAAATTCTTTAGCATTTAAAATCTGAGGTTCAGGAACGTAATAATTCAAATCTTCTCGCAGAACATTTAAAATTGTTTTTAAAGTTTTTCCTCTATCATGATTGCGTAATCCTTTTACATTTTCGAGAAAAATGGCTTTTGGTTGTTTTTTCTTTATAATTTCTGCAACATCAAAAAAAAGTGTTCCACGAGTGTCCTCAAATCCGCAACGTCTGCCAGCAATTGAAAAAGCTTGGCAAGGAAAACCTGCACATAGCACATCGAAATTATCTGGTATATAGTTTTTCGTTTTTGACTTGGTAATGTCGCCAAAAGGAATTTCGCCAAAATTTGCTTTGTAAGTTTGTTTTGAATATTTATCCCATTCGCTTGTAAAAACACATTTTCCTTTAAGGTTTTGAAGAGCTAATCGAAACCCTCCAATTCCAGCGAATAAATCAATGAATTTAAACATTGGTTTTTCAGGTGCTGGAAAGGGAACGGATTTATTAATGTCAAAAATCAAATATTGAAGTGCCTCTTCTGCAACTTTATTTGTTATTTGATTTTCTGGATATTCTTTTGATAGGATTTCTTTCACATAAGAAAGAGCATCTTTTCTGTAATACTGGGAAACACCGTTTTTGTAATTGTGCAAATAATGAGTAAAAGAAGCTGGTTTAGAGTTGTCTGACTCAACTATTTTTCTTTCAAATAGCTGTCCATCAATGTTTTCTATATCAATGTTTTCTTTTATCATACCATTGTAAATTCAACTTCACAAGTTAAAAAAGATTTGTTTGTTTTATGAGCTCTGTTTGCTTTTTTGTTCACATTCTTTTGTCGATAAAATTGTATGAGTACAAAGACAAAAATTAAAGAGCTGACTTAGGGGGTGGCGTTTATCTTGTAAAGAACGTTAAGCTAAGAAGAGTTTTAATTCATTTTAGCGCACGATAACGAAGTTCGTATTTTTTGAAGAAAGTTAATTACCGTATTTACAGGTTTTCTACACTTTTTTAATCACATTGGTCACAATACCCCAAATCATAAAATCGCTTTCTTCAGTGATTTTTATGGGTTTATAGTTTGAGTTTTCGGGTTGTAACCACAGTTGTTTACCTTCTATAAGTAATCGTTTTACAGTAAACTCACCATCTAAAATACATACTGCAATTTTATTATGTCGAGGTTCTAAGCTTCTGTCAATTACCAGCAAATCATTATCATCTAAACCTGCACCAATCATAGATTGCCCAGAGACACGTGCGAAAAAAGTAGCAGTTTTATTTTTAATAAGCTCTTCATCTAAAGAAATACGACGTTCTTTAAAATCATCAGCTGGTGAAGGAAAACCAGCAGCAATGCCCGAATCAGCAAAAATAGCACCTACACTATCAGAAGGCTTTGGTGTATAAATTAGTAGATTTTGCGATACAGGAACACTCATAATTTTATGTAGCTGGTTTATAACTTTTCTTATCGATGACCATTTTAGCAATAATTTCTCTCAAAATCTCAGAGGTACCACCACCTATAGGACCTAAGCGGCTATCACGTAATAAACGAGCCATCGGATATTCTTCCATATATCCATAACCGCCCAACATTTGCAAACATCCATTAGCAACTTCATCAGCAACCTTTGTAGAAACTAATTTAGACATGGTTGCTTCCTTTACAACATATTCTCCATCATTTAGGCGCTTTGCAACGGTGTAATTAAATGTTTTACACACTTCAACTTCACTTACCATATCAGCGATTTTATGACGTAATGCTTGAAATTTATCAATGGTTCTACCAAAAGCTTCACGTTCACCCATATATTGTAAAACATATTCTAAAGCATATTCAGATCGTGCATGTGCATTCACACCCATCACCAAACGTTCTAGAGCAAAATGCTGCATAATGTAAGGAAAACCTTTTCCTTCTTCCCCCATCAAATTTTCAGCAGGCACTTTTACATTATCGAAAGCAATCTCTGCAGTATCAGAAGCTCGCCATCCCAATTTATCGAGTTTTGTAGCTGAAACACCTGGCAAATTACTATCGATTACAAAAATACTGATACCTTTATTTCCTAGTTCTACATTCGTCTTGGCGGCAACTACCATATAATCTGCGTAAACACCATTTGTGATAAATGTTTTTGATCCGTTTAATATATAATGATCGCCATTTTTTATGGCTGTAGTGCGCATTCCGGCAACATCAGATCCGCCAAAAGGTTCTGTTACGCATAGGCATCCTATTTTTTCACCATCAACGCTAGGTGTGAGATATGCCTTTTTAATACGATCGTCACCTTCTTTATTTAAATGCGTCATAGCTAGATAAGCGTGTGCCCACATTGCAGCTGCAAATCCGCCAGAATTTATTTTTTGAAGTTCTTCTAAAAAGATAACGGTATAGAAAAGATCTAAACCTAAACCACCATATTCTTCAGGAGTATTTAAACCGAAATAGCCCATTTCGCCAAACTTTTCCCAGATAAAACGTTCGATAGTACCTGTTTCTTCCCATTTTTCAATATGTGGAACGACTTCTTTTTGCAAAAAATCTTTAAAACTTTGCCTAAATGATTCGTGTTCTTCAGTAAAATATAAACTCATTAAAGTGGATTTATTTAGCTTGTAAATATAAGGCTATTCTGTCAAATTTGTCTAGTGGGAATCCGTCTATTTGTTTTAATTCTTCTAGTGATTGTAGTTCAGCAACTTCATCTCGATATTCAAAAATTTTCTTAGTGAGTTCGTAATCAATATAAGGGAGTGCTAATACTTCTTTAAAGGTAGCTTCATTAACATTAACCTTTTTGATTTCAGGTTTTTGAAGTACTTGAAACCGTTCTAGAACTTTGTTAGCAACTTCTTTGTCTAAATAATAAACTTCATATAATTGTTCATTGATTAGAAAACCACCTAGCTTATTTCTATAGTTAACAATACGTTGTGATAGACGGTCGCCAATGCCATTGATAGTTTTTAATTCGTCGGTTGTGGCAGTGTTAATATCTTTGATACTAATGTCTTTAGCATGCTTAGATTTTTTAAGTTTATTCGAAACGGCGCTATAGTTTTTTCTTTGATTCTTTTTAACAACCCAATCTGGAAACTTAAAATATGGAGAAATCTTATTTAATAAACTATCAGAAATTCCTGTTACTTGCTGAAATTCTTTTACAGAATTAATATACTTTCCTTTTGCGCGATGCGCTAAAAGTCTATCAATTTCTATAGGTGACATACCAAGTTGGTATCCTTTAAAATCGGTGATAAAACTCGGGTTAAAAGGATATATTTTAGGCTTTCTTGCTTCAATCTCAACTTGTTTCAAAGAATCTATTTCTTGTTGAAGTTTTGTAATTTCTAAAGTATTGAGATTTGTAATTTCTTTTGAAGAAAAATCAACAAAGAAGATAATTAGCTGTAAAGTAATTATGAGTATTGCTAAAAACAAAACCCCATTTCGTTGGCGCTTATTGTACCAGAAATAGGGTTTCATCATTATTAATTGAGTTAGATTATTCTTTTTCTCCTCGAATTGCCGATAGGTATCTAGTTAATTGTTTTTTAACAACTGGGAATAAGAAATATAAACCTACCATATTTGGGAATACCATAGCAAAGATCATTGCATCTGAAAAGGCCCAGATAGACCCCATACTTGCTGCGGCACCTATTACTATAAAGGTTAAAAATAATAGTTTATAAACTAAGTCAGCGGTTTTACCACGACCGAATAAAAATTTCCAAGACTGTAGTCCGTAATAAGACCAAGAGATCATCGTAGAAACGGCAAATAAGAACACAGCTATCGTTAAAAATACATTTGAATATGGAATATATTGTGCGAACGCTTTCGAGGTAATTCCTGCGCCTTCATATGATACTCCATCGATTAGAACAGCACCAGAACCGTCACCTCCATATTGAAAAATAGCACCATCGCCACCTCCAAAATTAAAAATGATAATTACTAAAGCTGTCATTGTACAGATAACAACAGTATCAATAAACGGCTCTAATAAAGCAACTAATCCTTCAGAAGCAGAATATTTTGTTTTTACTGCAGAGTGTGCAATAGAAGCAGAACCAGCACCAGCCTCATTTGAGAAAGCCGCTCTTTTAAAACCTACTAATAATACACCAATTAGACCACCAACGCCAATAGCTCTTGGGTTAAAGGCCTCTCTAAAAATTAATCCAAGAGCATCATCAACTAACCCGAAATTCGATATTATTATGTATAAACAAGCAATTAGGTATAGTACAGCCATAAATGGCACTACTTTTTCTGTTACAGAAGCAATACGCTTAATACCACCAATGATAATGATACCAACTAGAACGGCAATTACCAGCCCAATAATTGTTCCAGCCATAGCACTTTCTAAACCTAGAAGTTCTTTTAAAACAATAGTTGCTTGGTTTGATTGTGCAGCATTTCCGCCCCCAAAAGAACCTCCTATACAGAAAATTGCAAATAACACAGCTGCAATTTTACCTAAGGTTGCGAATCCTCTTTCTTTAAGTCCTTTACTGATATAATACATGGGGCCACCATACACAGTACCATCTTCACCAACATCACGATATTGTACACCTAAGGTACATTCTACAAATTTTGTTGACATACCTAAAAGACCACAAACGATCATCCAAAATGTGGCTCCAGGTCCACCTAGGGCAATTGCTAAGGCTACACCAGCGATATTACCATTACCAACAGTTCCTGATACTGCAGTGGCTAATGCCTGAAAGTGAGATACCTCTCCTTCTTTACTTTCATCACGAATGGTTTCTATTGAATCACCACCAGGTGTAACATCTCCATATGCAGGTTCGGTAATAGCATGATCTACTTCATCGTATTTACCTCTAACAACATTAATTGCCGTAAAGAAATGGCGAATGTTAGGGAATTTAAAATATAATGTAAAAAAAGCGGCACTACCTACTAATAAAACTAAAACAAATGGTATTTCAGGGTCTTTCCATACAGGAAAGAATATTACTTTACTGAAAAAATCTGATATAGGTTGAAAAGCTTCATCAATTCGTTGATCTAATCCCTTCTCTTGAGCAAAAGTTACGTAGGGAATTACTAAAAATAGTAATGAGAGAAGTTTTTTATTCATAATTTATATTGGAGTTAGTGTTTTTCTAGCTCGCAATATCATAAAAAAATGTCCTCACTACAAATTTTAAGGGTTAAATATTAAGAAATTATTAAGGATATTGTAAAAAAATCCCCCAAGTAAAATAATATTACTAAGGGGATCAATTAACCAAAATTGAAAAACTGTTTTCTAAAGGAACCCCGAATTTTGCTTTTCGTTGCTGTCGCGGTTTCTTCTTCTTTTTGCTTTGTTTTTACCACCACCAAAACGATAGTTAAAACCTAAGAATGTAGTTCTGCTTTCCCATTGAAATCTCCCATTTTGAACAAACGGATTTGTAGAATTAAATGTAAAATTCATGCCTTGAAATATATCATTTACTCTAAATGTGATATCGCCTTTTCCTTTAAGCACTTTGTAATTTGCCCCAATAGTAATCATCCACATATCATCCACCTTCCATTGAATATCTTCTTGTGGGCCTCTATACATGGCAAATAATTGTAATCTTAAATTTTTTGTAGCTGTAAAACTATTACTAATACGTGCATTAAAAACTTCATTAGTTACTTCTCTTTGCTGAGCATTTTCGATAGAAAGATCTGCGGTACCAAATTGTTTTTGAGAGTAAAAATCCATACTTGCATTGGCTCGCCACCATTTTGCTAATTTCAAATTTGCAGAAAACTCTATACCATATGCATCAGTATTATTAAAATTTGTAAACGATAAAATCTGTCTAACGTCTGACGCATCTGCTGGATCTTTGTATGTCACCCTTGATATAGCGTCATTTATTTTTCTATAGAAAGTGCCAAATGTTAATGATCCTGGTTTAATTTTACGTGTATAATTTAGTTCTATTGAGTTTGTGAATTGTGGTACTAATTCAGGATTTCCAATAGAGGTAATTAGAGGAGTACTCCATTCTCGAATAGGATTTACTTGCTGAATAGAAGGTCTGTCAACTCTCCTACTGTAGCTTAGTTGAAACTGATTCTTCTCGCTTGGATTATACGTAAAGAATGCTGAAGGATATACACTAAAAATCTCATCGGTTACAACCTCATTCTGTTGGTTTTCTTGCCTGAAAGTACCCTCAATTTCATATTGCTCAAAACGTGCACCTAATTGCATAGTTACCTTCCCAAATTTATGTCCATAATTTACATAGGCAGAATAGATATTTCGATCATAATCAAATGATGAGTTTCCAATTCTTTCTGTGCCTATAATTTCATTAAGATCATTAAATGTGTAACGTTCTTGATTAGTTTGATTGTCATTTTCAGTATTGTTTGTTCTGTACTCTAACCCTAATTCTAATTTGCCTTTTTCAGAAACGGGATTCGTATAATCTAAATTTAACAATACATTTTCTCTATCATTTTCTATAAGATTGAAAAAGTTAAGTAATCGATAATCGAAATCGATGATATCAACTTCTGCATCACTGTTTGAAGCATCTTCGGGAGCATCAGATTCAGAATACGTGGCTTCAAATTCGATATTATGTCCTTCTTTTTCAAAATCTAACTTATAATTTACATTGTAAGCACTTGTTTGATTTTCTTGATCTTGTAAATTCCTAGCATCGCTTACCAATTCGTCAATTTGCCTAATTTTTACACTACCGATTCCATCACTATCAAACCAATTTTGAGTGGTATAAAAAGATAAAGTGTTCTTATCGTTTATATAAATATCTGCACCAACTTTAAATAAGTGAGATTGATTATCATTTGCAAAAATAAAATTTTGACGATTTACCGATGGCCGTTCTACAAAACCAAAATTGTAACGTTCACCTCCGTTATATCCATAATTACCAAAGAAATTTACTTTTCCAGTTTTATAGTTCATATTTGTTGATGCATTGTAACGTACATAATGACCAGCAGTAACACCTGTATTTAATGAGCCATTAAAACCTTGATTTGCATTTTTATGTAACACAATATTTATAATACCCGACATACCTTCTGGGTTATATTTTGCAGAAGGATTTGTAATTAATTCTACACTTTTAATAGATGTAGAAGGTATTTGTTGTAGTAACTGAGCCGCGCTAATATTGGTTGGCTTTCCGTCAACAAGTACTCGTACATTTTCGTTTCCACGTAAGCTTATGTTACCTGTTTGTGAATCAACATTTACTGAAGGTACGTTGTTTAAAAGTTCAGAAGCAGTGGTGCCAGCTGAAGTTAAATCTTTGCCTACGTTGATTACCTTTCGATCTACTTTTTGAGTAATTGTAGATGTTTCTGCAACGACGGTTACTTCATCTAAAGCAGCAGCACTTTCACTAAGTTTTACGGTTCCGAGATTTTGTTTTAAGTTTTTACCAGTCAAATTTATTTCTTGTTTATAGGTATTATATCCTATAAATTGAATTTCGACCATGTTCTTTCCTTCAGGAATCTTACTGACAGTAAATATCCCATTGTCATCAGATACGCCACCTGTAACTGTTGCACCCGTCATATCTTTAATAACCACAGTTGCATAGGGAATTGCTTCTTGTGTATTGGCATCTACAACTTTACCTGAAATACTACCTTTTTTTGGAAGTTTATTTGCTGGCATTTGAGCAGTCACAGCAATACTTATCAATAAAAAAAGTGCATGAATAAATTTTCTCATTTGTTTTCTAAATTTTGTTTGAATTATTTCATTTTGAGTTGTATTATCATTTTTATGACATATAATTGACGCTCTATTACATATATTTGTAACAGTATTTAACAGATGATTAACACTACTTTAACAGAATGAGTAAAAAGACACTTGTAATTGGGGCATCGCTTAAAACAGAGCGATATTCTAATATGGCGATTAAAAGATTGATAGCTAGTAAAAATGAAGTAGTTGCAGTAGGCTTGAGGAGCGGAGAAGTAGCAAGTGTGAAAATTGAGACCGAAAAGAAAGATTTTAAAAATATAGATACCGTGACTCTTTATATAAACTCAAAAAGACAGGTTGATTATTACGATTACATCATTTCTTTGAAACCTAGAAGGGTAATTTTTAATCCCGGGACAGAAAATTTTGAGTTTGTCAAATTGTTACAAGCAAATAACATTCTTGCTGAAGTAGCTTGTACTTTGGTACTATTAAGTAGCGAGCAATACTAATTTTGATGAGCGATAAGGAGCTCTTTACTTACTTCACTTTCAACCGTAAATACTTTTCCTTCTTTAGCTAGAGATACATTATGAAAAACGGTTTCAGCTTCTTCTTTAAATAAAGAAAGGTCATCATATCTGCTAGAATAATGCCCAAGTATCAATTCGCCAACTTTCGCTTGTTTTGCAATTAAACCAGCTTGTTCGGCTGTTGAGTGTTTGGTTGGTTCGGTTAGTTGTTCTTTATCTTTTAAGAATGTTGACTCATGATAAAGCAAATCGACACCTTTAATTATAGAAATAATGTCAGGTTTATACATGGTGTCGCTACAATATGCATAACTTTTAGGCTTAGGCGGATTAAAAGTAAGCTCACGATTTTTTATGATAGTACCATCTTCGGTAATAAAATCTTTGCCATTTTTAAGATTCTGATAATCACAAATTTCTATTTCAGAATTTTCTTTAATTGCCTCTATATTTAATTTTCGTTCTTTAGATTTTTCTTTAAATAAAAACCCATTTGTGTAAACGCGATGCTTTAAGGGTATTGTGTGAATTTCTACTTTATCATCTTCGTAAATCATTGTACTATTCTCAGAAGTAAGTTCATGAAATACTAAGTCAAACTGTAAGTACGAATTCGAAATTTTTAACTGTAACTCTATAATTTCTTGTAACCCTTTAGGTCCATAAACATGTAAATCATTTTGCCTTTTCAATAAACCAAATGTTGAAATAAGACCTATGAGCCCAAAAAAATGATCTCCATGTAAATGAGAAATAAAAATATTATCAATCTTAGAAAATTTGACTTTGTATTTTCTAAGTTGTACTTGAGTTCCTTCACCACAGTCTATTAAAAAAGAACGATTATTAATTTCTAAATACTGTGCCGTAGGATGCGCAAAAGTTCTTGGCGTAGCCGAGTGGCAACCTAATATGGTTAATGCGAAGCTCACTTATTTTATAACAATACGTTTAGAAATTATTTCATTACTTGTTTTAATAGAATAAATATAAATTCCTGAATCTAGCTTATCTCTGTAGAACGGAATGTAATTTACTCCTTTTTTAGTGTTGTACTTTTGAATATGTACTGTATTGCCAATCAAATCTTTTACCGAAAATTCTATTTTGAAAATAGCGTCAGCATAAAATTTAATTTTTGTTGTAACACTAAAAGGGTTTGGTGATGCCACAATATCTCTTATCACTAAAGTAGTATCTCTAGCAATTTCATTCTCAGCGTTTTGCTGAGCAAAAGCTGTAAAAGAGAATGTAACAATAAGTATAAAAAGTAGTTTTTTTATCATACGCAATTTTAATTAAAAACCTAAATCTCGCTCAATTTTTTCCATTTCTATTATATCTTTTGCTTCTGTGATTGTTGGAACTACGATAATTTCTTCTGGTAAGATATCTGTATTAATTCCATTAACAACTACTACAAAAGACATACCATTGTCTTTATGCGTTTTTGAATGTTGCAAAAATAATAAGATATTTTCTGTATTTACCCCTTTTAAATCAGAAAAGTCTATAATAATATTATTGTTGCTAAAAGTAATATATTTTTTTTTAAAATCAGAAAAAAAATCTGAAACCGATTTTCCAGAAGGCTTTATAAGAATTTCCGTATCATTTTTTTTCAGTTCCATTATAGTATTATCGTTTAATTTGTTGAGCCAATAAATAAATAACTGCCATACGTATGGCGACACCATTTTCAACTTGATTTAAAATTATAGATTGATCAGAATCTGCTACATCACTTGTAATTTCAACACCTCTGTTAATAGGTCCTGGATGCATTATTACAATTTTCTTGCCAAGCTTGTCTAGTAATTCTTTATTGATTCCGAATAACTGTGCATATTCTCTAGTAGAAGGAAAATATTTAATATCCATTCGTTCATTTTGCACACGTAACATGTTAGCTACATCACACCATTCTAAGGCTTTTTTTAGATTGTGCTCGACTTTTACTCCTAACGTAGAAATATACTTTGGTATTAAAGTAGTAGGCCCACAAACCATAACTTCTGCACCTTGTAATTGTAATGCATAGATATTCGATAATGCAACTCTAGAATGTAAAATGTCTCCTACAATCACTACTTTTTTTCCTTTTACAGAACCTAGTTCTTCTTTAATAGAATACGTGTCAAGTAGTGCCTGCGTTGGGTGTTCATGAGCACCATCACCAGCATTGATAATTTTTGCATCTATGTGTTTAGAAAGAAAAACCCCAGCTCCAACATTTGGGTGTCTCATCACCACAATATCTACTTTCATAGAAAGAATATTGTTTACCGTATCAATTAAAGTTTCCCCTTTTTTTACAGATGATTGACTCGCAGAAAAATTTATAACATCTGCTGATAGGCGTTTTTCAGCGAGTTCAAATGATAATTTTGTACGGGTGCTATTTTCAAAAAAAAGATTAGCGATCGTTATATCACGCAAAGAAGGTACTTTTTTAATAGGACGATTAATAACTTCTTTAAAATGATCGGCAGTTTCAAAAATTAAGTCAATATCTTTTTTGTTAAGATATTTAATTCCTAATAAATGTGCTACACTTAACTGCTTCATTTAATTTGTGTTAATAATATATACGGCATCTTTCGTATCATTCTCTTTCCAAGAAACTTTGACTTTCTCAGAATTAATTACATCAACTTGTCTGCCTCTATAGTTAGGTTGAATTGGTAAATGTCTGCTAAATCGCCGATCAATTAGTACTAATAACTCTATTGAAATAGGCCTCCCAAAAGATTGAATAGCTGTTAAAGCCGATCGAATACTTCTCCCTGAATACAAAACATCGTCTATCAGAACCACTTTCTTATCTTCGATAGCAAAATCTATTTTAGTTGAACTTGCTTCTAAGGGCTCTTCTCTACGTCTAAAATCATCTCTAAAAAAAGTAATATCCAATTGCCCTTGTTTCAAATCTTTAATTTGATAGTCTTCTTTTAAAATTTTACTAAGTCTATTGGCTAAAAATACACCTCTTGGTTGTAACCCGAGAAGTACAGTATTCGAAAAGTCTAAATGATTCTCTAACAACTGATTGGCTAAACGATGAAGAATGATATGAATATCTTTCGCGTTGAGTAATGTTTTTTGAGCCATGTTGCTATCCAAACCTTGTTTGGAATACAAAAGTAAACTATTTTTTGAAAAATAAGAGTAGAGTCTGGTGTTAATTAATTTGTTAAAAACATTTCAAGAACAAGGTTAAACAAAATAGGTCTTATGGTACTTTTATTAGGTAACCCAGAGCTACATTATATGTTTCAATTTCCTGACGCTAACAACAACTTACCTCTTATCAAATTCGAATCAATGCTAAAAACTAATAGTGTTTATTTTTTTGATTCTATTGAGTTTGAAGAGATCATTAATCACTATTTAAATTCTGGTAAAATATCATTGGCAAAAAAAGCTATTGATCTGGGTATGAAACAGCATCCAACATCAATTATTTTAAAGTTAGCTTTAGTAGAGGTGTATATTTTTGAAGAGAAATTTGATAAGGCTTATTCAATGCTTAATAAACTTGAAGAAATTGAGCCTTCTAACGATCAGATTCATCTCCATAAAGCTACAATTTTCTCAAAAAAAGACATGCATAAAGAAGCCATACAAGCGCTTAATAAAGCTTTGTTGTTTGCTGAAGACGAGGTAGATATCATATCTATGATTGGTATGGAATATCTTTATCTTGATGATTATGAAACGGCTAGATTGAATTTTGCGAAATGTTTAGATGTTGAGTTCGATGATTATTCATCACTATATAACATTATCTATTGTTATGATATGGAAGGAAAGCATCATGAAGCAGTCGATTATTTGCAAGATTATATAGATAAAGAACCCTATTGTGAAATTGCTTGGCATCAATTAGGACGTCAACATTATATCTTAGAAGAGTATAAAGAAGCATTAAAAGCCTTTGATTATTCTATTGTCATAGACGATCAATTTATAGGAGCTTATGTTGAAAAAGCCAAAACTTTAGAAGAACTAAAGCGGTATGAAGAAGCTATTGCTAATTATTTAGTATCAATAGAGTTAGAAGATGGAACTCCGTTTATCTATCTACGTTTGGGTATGTGTTATGAAAAAATATCAGATAAAAAACAAGCATTAAAATACTATAATCTTACGGTTAAAGAAGATCCGTTATTAGATAAAGGGTGGTTAGCTTTGACAAATTTATATATAAAACAGAAAAATTATCATAAGGCTTTATATTTTTCGAATAAAGCTTTGCAAATTGATAATGAAAATCCATTATATTGGGCAAATTTTGGAGAGATCAATCTCAAGCTTAATTTATTTGAAGAAGCCGCTAAAGCATTTCAGAAATGTATTGATTTAGAAGATTATAGGTTAGATGTTTTTGTAGCATTAATAGATATTTTATTTTATTTAGGAGAATTTCACGATGCTTTAGAAGCTTCGAAAAAAGGGAAAAATTTTTATAAAGATTTTGCTGAAATTGAATATCGTTTAAGCGGAATGTATTTTCATACTTTAGATGATAAAAACGGATTGAAATTCTTAAAGAACGCCTTAAATTTAGACTTTGAATATCATCAAATTATAAAAGAGTTATATCCTACAGTTTTTGATAAAGTAGAGGTAAAAGAACTCATTTCAACTTTCAATAAGTAATATCCTAAGATTAAATTTTAATACACATTTTTTGATATGGTGAGCCAACTATATTAATTATATTTGGTGGGCTAATTCAAATCGTTAATGAATCGTACTTTTTTAAATTATTTTATCATTTCCCTAAAGGGCTTAGCTATGGGGGCAGCAGATGTCGTGCCGGGAGTGTCAGGAGGAACTATCGCATTTATTTCTGGTATATACCAAGAGCTTATAGAATCGATTAATAAGATTAATTTTAAGACGTTTGCAATTTTTAAAGAAAAAGGCTTTAAAGAAGCATGGCAATCTATAAATGGTAATTTTCTTTTAGCACTATTGCTCGGTATTGGGGTAAGCATAGTGTCTTTATCAAAAGTAGTAAATTGGTTGATAGAAAATGAGCCCATACTTATTTGGTCTTTCTTTTTTGGATTGGTTTTAGCCAGTGTTATCTATATCGCTAAACAAATAAAAGGTTGGAATTTAGCGACAATTTCAGCTTTGATAATTGGTGCGGTAGCAGCGTACTATATTACTACGCTGCCACCACTTGTTTCTGGCAATTCATCTTCAATATTTTTGTTTTTATCTGGAGCACTTGCCATTTGTGCTATGATATTACCAGGTATTTCGGGTGGATTTATATTGTTATTGTTAGGAGCCTATAAACCAGCTCTTGATGCTATTGAAGATAAAGATTTTAAAACGATTTTACTTTTGGCGACTGGTGCTATAGTAGGATTACTTTCGTTTTCAAGACTACTAAAATGGTTGTTTACCAAGTATGAAAAACTCACTTTAGCTGTTTTAACAGGTTTTGTAGCGGGATCACTTAATAAAATATGGCCTTGGAAAACAGTCTTAGAATCTGAAATCATAAATGGTAAGTTAAAAATATTAAAAGATAAAAGTGTATCGCCTTTTAATTATGAAGGTGAGCATCAATTGTCACTTGCTATTATTTTAATGATTGTTGGGTTTGTTACAATATTATTATTAGAAAAATTAGCCGTAAAAAAGCCCATCTAAAAATGCCAGAAAAAACACGTACCCTTATTGATGCTATAGTACTCTTTCTTAAAGGAGTAATGATGGGCGCAGCAAATAAAGTACCAGGTGTTTCAGGAGGGATGGTAGCCTTTGTTGCAGGATTTTATGAAGAAATGATTTATTCGTTTCAGAAAGTAAACGCTAAAGCCTTTAAGTTGCTATTTAATGGAAGGTTTAAGAGTTTTTTTAGATATGTTAACGGACGATTTTTAGTTATTCTTTTCGCAGGTAGTGTCTTCAGTTATTTTAGCGTATCGTTACTGTTAGATTATCTTATTCATAATTATGAACTATTCGTATGGTCGGTATTTTTTGGGATGATCATAGGATCCATTTTTTATATAGCTAAAGGGTTTAATGATTGGCGATCAAAAAATATTATCGCAATTTTTATTGGTGCAGCGATTGGTATTGCAATAAGTTTTATGAGTCCTGCAAAAGAAAATGATAATTTATGGTTTGTTTTTCTTTGCGGAATTATCGGTGTCTCGGGTATGACCGTACCAGGATTGTCAGGTTCTTTTATTCTAATCCTTTTAGGAAACTATGTATTACTCTTAGTAGATGCGGTGAATATGTTATATCGAACCATCACAGATGTGTTTTCAGGAGACTTTTCTTTTCTTGATAATGATGAACGTATTCGATATCTTAAAATTATAGCTTCTTTTGGAGCGGGATCGGCTTTTGGTTTAGTAGTGACTTCACAAATTTTAGGATATGTGTTAAAACGTTATCATCAAATTGTTACAGCAGTTATTATTGGGTTTATTTCGGGTTCTTTGGGTATTGTATGGCCTTGGAAGAAAAAGATTTTTAAAACCGATATCGATGGATCATTTTTGTTAGATTTACAAGGGAATCAAATTTTAGAAAATTATAAACGTTATATACCAGATATGAGTATAATACAAAATTGGTATGCAGTTTTGTTTGTCATACTTGGAATAGGAATCATTTTATGGATAGATCGCTATGCAGGAAAAACGGGAAGACGTGTTTAAATTTGGATTAGTAGGTAAAAATATTTCTTATTCTTTTTCAAGACAGTATTTTTCTGATAAGTTTAAGAAATTGAATATAACTGAATATGAATATGTTAATTTTGATATAGATTCAATTGAGGAATTCCCGTTACTAATTTATAACAATGAAAGCCTCAAAGGCTTAAATATAACCATACCTTATAAAGAAGAAGTACTGCAATTTTTAGATAAAATTGACAGTGACGCGCAAAAAATTGGAGCTGTAAATACGATTAAGGTATTGCCAAATAGAAAGCTAAAAGGATATAATACAGATGCGTATGGTTTCGAAAACTCATTAAAACCTTTTCTTAAAAAGCATCATCAAAAAGCACTTATTTTAGGAACAGGAGGAGCTTCAAAAGCAATTAAGTTTACACTTGATAAATTAGGTGTTTACTCGAAATTCGTTTCTCGAAACCCTAAAGAAACAGATATACTTTCGTATGGAAGTTTATCGAAGAAACGATTAGAAGATTATCATATTATTATTAATTGCACGCCTTTAGGTACTTTTCCAGATGTTACTAAATATCCTGCTATAGATTTTGAGTTTTTAACAGAAAAGCATTTGTTGTTTGATTTAATTTATAACCCATCTAAATCAACATTTTTAGAAAAAGGAGAGGCAAAAGGAGCTACTATAGTTAATGGGTTACGAATGTTAGAATTACAAGCAGAAGAAGCTTGGAGAATTTGGAGAATATAATATAAATGTTAAATTTACACGCCCAATTAAATCCCTATGAATCAGAAAATCGAGAAAAATCTGCACTGCAGATTTTGTTCATCTGAGCTGAGAACTTCGTTTGTTGATCTTGGTTCTACTCCGTTATGCCAAAAACATATAACGCAGAAAGAGTTTCATTCTTCAGAGAAAAACTACCCTTTGCATGCTTATGTATGCGAGAACTGCTGGTTAGTTCAATTAATAGATTATGAAATACCTGAAGCTATATTTTCAGATGATTATGCATATTATTCGTCATATTCAGATAGTTGGTTAGATCATGTAAAGAGTTATACAAACATGATGATTAAAAGGTTTGATTACAATGATGATACTTTAGTTTCTGAAATGGCGAGTAATGATGGATATTTACTTCAATACTTTTTGAAAAAGGATATTCCTGTTCTCGGTATAGAGCCAGCTGGTAAAGTTGCAGATGTAGCTATAAGTAAAGGTATCAAAACAGAAAAAGTTTTTTTTGGAGTTGAAACAGCAAAAAAACTAGCAGCCAAATACGGGAAAACAGATTTATTAATTGGAAACAATGTTTTAGCGCATGTTCCTGATATTAATGATTTTGTGGGGGGTATGAAAATTTTCTTAAAAGATCAAGGTGTTATAACTATAGAATTTCCACATCTCCAGAATCTTATAGAACTAAATCAGTTTGATACTATCTATCACGAACATTTCTCATATTTATCTTTTACTGCCGTAAATACCATATTTTCTCATCATAAATTAGAAATTTTTGATGTAGAAGAACTCCCAACGCATGGAGGTTCACTTAGAATTTATGTAAAACATAATAAAGATACTACTAAAGCAGTGAATTTATCTGTTAGAAATCTTTTACAAAGAGAAATTGATTTAGGATATACTTCTAAAAATATATATGCTGAGTTTAGTGAAAAAGTAAAAGAAACTAAAAGAGCATTACTTGAATTTTTAATAGAAGTAAAAAGAGAAGGTAAAGTCATAGTGGGCTATGGCGCACCTGGCAAAGGTAATACACTCTTAAATTACTGTGGTATAAAAACTGATTTTATTGATTATACCGTAGATAGAAACCCTAACAAACAAAATGCATATTTACCAGGTTCTAGAATACCAATATATGACCCTGAAATGATTGCAGAGACAAAGCCTGATTATATTCTTATTTTACCATGGAATTTAAAACAGGAAATCATGCAACAACTTTCATATGTCAATGAGTGGGATTGTAAATTTGTTATTCCTATCCCTAGAGTTGAAGTACTAAATTAATTATTTAATTATTATGAAAGTAATATTATTTTGTGGAGGGAAGGGAACAAGATTAAGAGATTTTTCTGATGTAGTACCAAAACCAATGGCAACTATTGGATATAGACCAATTTTGTGGCAAATTATGAAGTATTATGCGCATTTTGGGCATAAAGAATTTATATTGGCACTCGGCTACAAAGCAGATGTGATAAAAGATTATTTTATTAATTATAATGAAACTATTACGAATGATTTTGTATATTCTAAAGGAGGTAAAAAGTTAGAATTATTAAATTCTGATATTGAAGACTGGAAAATAACATTTGTTGATACTGGCTTGCATTCTAATATTGGAAAACGTTTTATGAAGGTCAAAGAATTTGTAAAAGATGATGAAATGTTTCTAGCTAATTATGCAGATGGTCTTACCGATATGCACTTACCATCGATGATTAATCATTTTATAGAGCAAGAAGATAAAGTGGCTAGTTTAATGGCCTACAAGCCTATAGAAAGCTTTCACACCATTTCAGCTCTAGAGAATGGACAGATAACCGCAATGGAACCAATGTCACAATCTTCTCTGTGGTTAAATGCAGGTTATTTTATTTTTAGAAAAGAGATATTTGATTATATCGAGTATGGAGAGGAGCTCGTACAAGAACCCTTTCATAGGCTTATAGATCAAGACAAATTAACATCTTATAAATTTGATGGCTTTTGGAGACCAATGGATACTTTTAAAGATAAAATGATATTAGATGATATGATGGATAAAGGAAATGCAGTATGGGAAGTTTGGAATCAAAATGGTAGCATAAAATAATGTTAGAATTAAGCCTCGATAATAATAAAGCACTTAACATACTACTGTTAGGTGCGCATTGTGACGATATAGAAATTGGTTGCGGAGGAGCTATCTTAAAGATGATAGAAAAATATCAGATTGATAAGATTAAATGGGTGGTATTTGCGTCTAATGAAGTCAGAAAAAAAGAAGCTATTAAATGCGCAAAAAAATTCTTAAATGAGATACAGCAAAAAGAGATAACAGTATTAGATTACAAAGACGCTTTTTTAGAATCTTCTAAATTCGAAATTAAAGAATATTTTGAATCAATAAAGACTAGTTTTAATCCTGATATAATATTCACGCATTATCGAAATGATCGTCATCAAGACCATAGATTGATTTCAGATCTTACCTGGAATACTTTCCGAAATCATTTTATTTTAGAATATGAAATTCCAAAATATGATGGTGATTTTGGTCAACCAAATTTTTTCGTAAAACTTTCAGAAAAAGAAGCGAGCAAAAAAGTAGATTTAATTATAGATTCCTATATAAGTCAATTAGATAAGCATTGGTTTGACAAAGAAACTTTTTTATCATTATTGAGGTTGCGAGCTATAGAAAGTGCTAATAGCTCAAAATATTCTGAAGGTTTTTATGTGAGAAAAGCGATTCTTTAATTCTTCAATTTTTATCGCAACCTTTTACCCATTTTTACATCTATACTATAGGTTTGGTTTTGTGATTTGCCAAGCTATTAGTATCTTTCGAGACCTTTAGTTTTAAAAGAGGAACCTTAAACATTTTGATATGTTAGATAATATTGATGAGAATAAAAATATTGAAGAAGTACAAGAAGAAAAGACTTCTAAAGTACGTGAAGAATTAGTATCAAAGACTACAGAGAAAAAGACTGAAGAGCCTGAAGCAGACGATTTGGTAAATGCAGGTGAGGCTCAAGATGTTGAAGAGCTTAAAGAACCAGAAAAAAAAACAGATTATTCAAGTTTTGATCTTGAATCTCTAGTAAATGAATTTCAAAAGTTATTAAAAAAAGATACTGTTCATCAGATAAAGAATGAAGTAGAAGTTATTAAAACTAATTTTAATCAAAAGTTTGGAGCGCTTTTACAAGAAAAAAAGAAAGCTTTTATTGATGCAGGTGGTAATGAAATTGATTTCCATTATAATTTTCCTCTAAAATCACGATACAATGATCTTCTTTTCGAGTATAAAGTCAAAAGAGATCGATACTACAAAGAACAACAAGAACTACAAAAAAATAATTTAGAGAAGCGATTGGCACTTATAGAAGAAGTGAAATTGCTTATAGATAATGCCGAGCCGTCAACAATGTATAAGCAATTTAGAGAATTGCAAGATCAGTGGCGTACTATAGGTAAAATTCCTCACACAAAATATAACGATGTTTGGCGTACGTATCATCATCATGTAGAACGTTTTTATGATCTTTTACATTTAAGTAATGATTTTAGAGATTTAGATTTTAAACATAATCTAGAAGAAAAACAAAAATTAATAGTTAGAGCAGAAGCCTTAGTTAATGAGCCAGATATAAATAAAGCTTTTAAAGAGTTGCAGATGTTGCACCGCATGTGGAAAGAAGATGTTGGTCCCGTAGCTCGAGAACAAAGAGAAGAGGTGTGGGAAAAATTTAGTGAGGCTACTAAAAAAATTCATGATAGAAGACATGAAGCTCATAAAGAATTAGAATCAAAATATGTTGAAAATTTAGAGAAAAAGCTTGCTGTAATTGAAGATATTAAAAAATTAAAAGCAGACAGTACCGATTCTCATTCTGATTGGCAAAAGAAGATTAGAACTCTAGAAACTTTGCGTCAAGAGTTCTTTAAGATAGGTCGTGTACCGCGTTCTAAGAGTAATCATACTTGGGCTGCTTTTAAAGAAGCTACTAGAGAATTCAATAGAGAAAAAAACACCTTTTATAAGGGCGTAAAAAAAGTTCAGCAAGAAAATTTAAATAAGAAAATGGAGCTTGTTAATAAAGCCGAATCTTTAAAAGATAGTGAAGATTGGGATACTACTACTCCTGTTATGAAGCAGATTCAATTAGATTGGAAAACAATAGGTCATGTGCCCAA
Source organism: Maritimimonas sp. 2210JD6-3 (assembly GCF_056591795.1). Lineage (NCBI taxonomy): Bacteria > Pseudomonadati > Bacteroidota > Flavobacteriia > Flavobacteriales > Flavobacteriaceae > Maritimimonas > Maritimimonas sp. 2210JD6-3. The sequence goes on from NZ_JBWQOJ010000017.1 coordinate 49,553, forward strand.
AAAATATTCTGATGAAATTTGGAAACGTTTTAAAGATGCTTGTAATCATTATTTTAATAGATTGCACGGTGTACAAGATGAAGCAAACAAAGGGCAAATAGAAGTTTTTAATAAAAAGAAAGACTTATTAGAAAATTTAAAAAGCCAGGCCGATAAAAATGAAGCATTAACACTAGATGTAGTACAATCGTATGTTGATGATTGGAAAAAGTTAGGTCAGGTGCCATATGATATGCGCCATATTGAGTCGAAATTTAACAAAGTTTTAGATAAACTTTACGGAAAATTAGACATGGATAAAACAGAGATTGCCATGCTAAAATTTAAAACGATAGTTGACCAGTACCAAGTCAATAATGATGTGCGAAAATTAGAAGCAGAGCAATTGTTTGTAAGAAAGAAAATTGATGAAGTTACTCGTGAAATTCAGCAATTGGAAAATAATATCAGTTTTATTTCTAACGCAGGTGATGATAATCCGTTAGTGAAAGGTGTACGACAAAATATTGCATCCTATGAAGACGATCTCACTATATGGAAGTCAAAATTAGAATATTTAACAAAGTTAGAGTATTAGATTTCTTTTTACCAACGTATAACAACGCTGCCCCAAGTAAAACCACTACCAAAAGCAGCCAGAATAACGAGGTCATTATCTTTTATTTTTCCAGCTTCCCAAGCTTCAGTTAAAGCAATTATAATAGAAGCAGCGGTCGTATTTCCATACTTTTGAATGTTGTTAAAAACTTTACTGTCTTCTAACTGAAATTTTCGTTGGATAAATTGTGCAATTCTTAGATTCGCTTGATGTGGAATTAACATGTCAATATCTTCTTTCTGAAGATTATTTGCAGTTAAACCTTCAACGATTGCCTCAGAAAAACGTACCACAGCATGTTTAAATACAAACTGCCCGTTCATATATGGAAAGTACGATGTATCATTCGGATCATTTTCTGCCAAAATTTCGGGTACCCAACGCCCAGTAGCTGGCCCTTCTAACGAAAGTTCTTTAGCATGCTTTCCTTCAGAATGTAAATGTGAAGATAATATACCTTTATTTTTTTCTTCAGTTCTTGTTAAAACTGCAGCACCAGCACCATCCCCAAAAATTACGGTAACACCACGACCACGGGTAGAACGTTCTAATCCGCCAGAGTGATTTTCAGAACCTATTACCAATACATTTTTATACATTCCGGTTTTAACAAACTGATCGGCAACCGATAATCCATAGATAAATCCAGAACATTGGTTGCGAATATCTAAAGCACCTATCGTAGGCATGTCTAGCATATCTTGCACACGTACACCGCCTCCAGGGAAATACATATCTGGGCTCAATGTGGCAAATACTATAAAATCTATATCATCTTTTGTTAAACCAGCTCTTTCAATAGCTATGGTTGCAGCTTTAGCTCCCATTGATGAAGTTGTATCATCAGTTTTTGGATCTATCCATCGACGCTCTTTAATACCAGTTCGTTCTTGAATCCATTCATCACTGGTCTCCATCCATTGCTTAAGATCATTATTTTTGACCACGTTTTCAGGCACATAATACCCAAGGCCTATAATTTTAGAATTATACATATAAAATTATTTGTGTCTTAATTACGATTTCAAATATATAAATTTATTATGCATCGAATAATAAAAAAATGGCTGTCATCTTGTCATTATTATTGTTTTGGTATTTTTTTTGACTAAATAATTTTAAGAATCAATAAAAACTAAAAATATATATCATGGCAAAAGGAACTATTAATGTTTCAGTCGAAAACATATTTCCATTAATTAAAAAATTCTTGTATTCTGATCATGAAATCTTCTTACGTGAATTAATTTCGAATGCAACAGATGCTACACTTAAACTTAAGCATTTGACCTCAGTAGGTGATTCGAAAACTGAGTATGGAGAACCTAAAATTGAAGTAAAGATTGATAAAGAAGGTAAGAAATTACATATTATCGATCAAGGTTTGGGTATGAGTGAAGAAGAAGTGAAAAAGTATATTAATGAAGTTGCTTTTTCTGGTGCCGAAGAGTTTCTAGATAAATACAAAGACTCTGCTAAAGATGCTGGTATTATTGGTCATTTTGGTCTAGGTTTTTATTCAGCATTTATGGTGGCCGATAAAGTTGAGATTATAACCAAGTCTCATGTGGCTGAAGAACCAGCTGTACATTGGACATGTGATGGCTCACCAGAATTTACACTAGAAAAAGCCAATAAAGAAGATCGAGGAACGGAGATCATCTTAAATATTGCTGAAGATTCTACTGAATTTTTAGAAGAATCTAGAATACGTGAATTGTTGACAAAGTATAACAAATTTATGCCGATACCAATTAAGTTTGGTACCAAAGAGGTAAACGATCCCGATCATACGCCAAAAACAATAAAAGATAAAGATGGCAAAGAAACTACAGAACCTCAAAAGAAGATCACGGTAGATGATATTATCAATAATCCAAACCCAGCTTGGACGAAGCAACCAAAGGATCTAAAAGATGAAGATTACAAATCATTCTATCGAGAACTGTATCCTATGCAATTCGAAGAACCGTTGTTTAATATTCATTTAAATGTAGATTATCCTTTTAACCTTACGGGAATCTTATATTTCCCTAAGATGACAAATAATTTAGATATTCAAAAAGATAGAATTCAATTATATCAAAATCAGGTATTCGTAACAGATAATGTAGAAGGTATTGTGCCCGATTTCTTACAGATGTTACGTGGTGTGATCGATTCGCCAGACATTCCATTAAATGTTTCTAGAAGCTATTTGCAAGCTGATGGAGCAGTAAAGAAGATATCGTCGTACATCACAAAAAAAGTTGGAGATAAGTTACAATCATTATTCAAAAAAGATCGTGAAGAATTTGAAAAGAAATGGAACGATATCAAGATCGTAATCGAATATGGTATGCTTTCAGAAGAGAAGTTTTATGAAAAGGCTCAGAAGTTTGCATTATATCCAACAGTAGATAATTCATATCTTACATTCGAAGAGTTAGTTGAAAAAATAAAACCAGCTCAGACTGATAAAGATAAGAATATTGTGGTGCTGTACGCTAGTAATAAAGAAGAACAACACAGTTACATACAAGCAGCCAAAGATAAAGGTTATGAAGTACTGTTATTAGATTCACCTATTGTTTCGCATTTAATACAGAAAATTGAAGGCGAACATTCAGAATTATCAGATAAAAAACAACCGATTAAGTTTGTGCGTGTTGATTCTGACTATATTGAAAATTTAGTTAAGAAAGATGAAGAACAAATCTCTAAGTTATCTGATGATGAGAAGAATAAATTAAAAGAGATTGTAGAAGGTATTGTGCCTAAAGAAAAATATACAGTTCAGCTAGAAGCGTTAGATTCTAATTCGAATCCGTTTATTATCACGCAGCCAGAGTTTATGCGTAGAATGAAAGAAATGCAACAAACTGGCGGTGGAGGCTTTATGGGGATGGGCGGCTTTCCAGAGATGTATAATCTTGTTGTGAATACCAATAATGATTTGATGCAGAAGATTTTAAAAGCAAAGGCTAAAAAAGAGGAATACGTAAATCAAGCGTTAGATTTAGCGAAATTGTCACAAAATTTATTACAAGGTGAAGATCTAACTAATTTTATTAAACGTAGTTATGACCTCATGAAGCAATAGCGCTTATTGCTTTTAGATAAATCTTATCAATTAAAATAAGGAGGTCGTCTAAAAAGTAATTTTTAGGCGATTTTCTTTTTGGTTAAATTTGATTCTGTATCATATAGCTACATTTGTGAGTAATGGAGCTGTTATTTTTTTATTCGGATATAAAATTTAAGGCTATTTGTTACAAAACAAATATCTTAGAAACATGAAGAACGATTTTATAACGTAGCGTTACAAGAACAAGCAGCAGTACGATTAAGGTCTTAAAAACTGCTTTTATGTTCATTCTTAAAGTAGTTAACAATTGCTTTAAAAATTTGCAAAAAAAAGACTGCCTTTTCAGACAGCCTCTTCTTTATTCTTTCAAAAAGAAGATAGATTTTTAATTAGGTGTTGTAACGGGTATTGTTAGTTTCGCTTTTTCCCAGTTAAAAATTATCGCATTTTTACCAACGGCGTATTCTAGAGATTCTTGATTCTCTTTAGTAAATTCTGGTTTCACTTTAACACGAACAGCGTCATCAGATTCTTTATATGAGTATGCGCCCCAAGCATCATTCTTTGTATTAAAAATGGCAATCCATTCTCCTTCTTCATTGGGTATGATGAAAAAACCATACTTTCCTGCCTTTAAAGAGGTGTCTCCAATTGTAACGGTATTATCAAAAGTAACGGTTGTATTTTCATTTGCACCCGCTCTCCAAACTTTACCATATTTTTCTAAACCTCCCCATACGGTTCTTCCTTTTACACTTGGTGAACCATAATCTATAGATACGTTTACACCGTTTATAGTTCCGGTAGCTTGTTTTCTTGGACTCTTTTGTGCACAAGCGATACTTGTTACCAAAAGAAAACTTAAAATTAAACTTAGTTTTTTCATATATTAAAATTTAGAATTTGTTTTTATTTAGACCATTCTGCAATGGAAGCTTCATTCATTTTTACATAATTCTGATTGCCTGCTTTTTTAGCTACTTCTAGAGAAGTTTTTGCTGCAGCAATAGCTTCTTTTACCTTGCCCATTTTAGCTAATATTAATGATTTTTCACGCATCATCCAGAAAGCTTCAGGACGCATTTTTGTTGCTTTATCTACCCAAGTTAAGGCTTGATTCAAATCTTTACCAGAGTCTTTGTAATATTTAGCTGCACCAAAATAATCATTTGCAGATGGGCCAGCCATAATTTTTTTGATACTAGCTGTAGCTTTACTATCAGTTGGCACATTAAATGGTACACCTACATATACATCTTCCCAAAGTAAACCTAGCGTGGCACCATCATCTTTAAGATCATCAAAAGTAATCGTAAAAGTTTCGATTGGCATTGGCATTTTTTGTACTGGTACTTTTACGGTTAAAGCAACTAAAGCATCACTCCATTTTCTTGGAGTTCCCCAGTTATTAGCATCTTTATAAAAATATACCTCCCACATTTCTGGATTAGGTTTTGTATATAGTGCATAGGTTCCTTTTTGAATAGTGTCACCATTGATAGTAATATCATCACCAAAAGTTATTTTAGTGTTAGCATTAGCGCCAGTTCTCCAAACTTTATCATATGATTCTAATCCGCCGAATATTTTACGACCTTTCATAGAAGGACGAGAATATTCAACACTTACGTCTGTAAGACCAACTTTTTGTTCTAATTTAGAAGAAGGACTCGGTGCGGGAGTTTCAACCTGTGCACTTACCGAGAGAGCAGCAAATACGAATGCTACTAATAAAGTAATTTTTTTCATTTGTGAATTATTTAGGTTTTCAATTTTGTCTTTCAAAGATACTAAAAATTACACCCTTGATTTGGCTTTAACGTTTCTTTAACGATATTTTCGTCGTCTTAAAAATGTAAAAATAAACCCAAATATTGCTAACAAAGCGAGCGGTAAAACTACATTAATAGTTTGCCAATAAGAACGTTCGTTATAGGCCTTTTGTTTGTCTAAAAACTGTAATTGAATAGTCTTTGAACGAAGATTAATAAGACCTGAATCATCTAAGAGGTAATTCACGGTGTTTAGTAAAAATGTAGCATTACCATTTCTAAGGTTAGTCCATTTGTCTAGTCCTAATTCTAAGGGTTGTCCTTGATGAACTTGGTTTGCAATTAGATCTCCATCAGCGATTATCGCCATTTTAGTAAATGTACCCTTATCTTTTTGCAAATCTGAAGTAAATGGTTTTACACGACTTGCGTAAGCCGATTTAAATTCACCTTCTAGTAATACTCCTAAAATTTGATCACCATTATTATAATCTTTTGGTTGTGGTTTTTTAGAAATTTCTTCTAAAGAAATTATAAATGGCGTGCCAATAGGTTTTGAAAGCTTTGAGCTTTGTAGCAATATAGTTTTTTTAATATCATTTTTAAGCGTGTCTATAGAATTGCCAAAGCGCACATTTACAGGATCTGTATTCTGCGTAATTGGGTGATTGTTTTTAGAGGTAATCATCGGGTAATATTGCCATAGAAAATCTTCATATTGCGTTCTATTGCCAACTTGACCAGAAGCCAATCGTATAGTAGCGCTATACATGTCTTTAACGATATCATAATTTAAACGAACACCATAACTAAATAGTAAATCGGTGAGGTCAAGGTCTCTATTAAAAGCTAGTGACTGCCCCGTTTGCATTAAGCTATCTAATTCAGCATGTACATTATCAATAAGCCATAATGATTTACCACCATTCATTACAAATTGATCTAGCGTAAATTTTTCACTTTCAGAGAATTTTTCTGTAGGCTTAGCAATAATGGCTAAATCATAATTGGTTAATTTTTCAAGTGTGTTTTGCGGATTTTCACTTACAGAATCTAACGTAAAAGGAGCAAGCCTATAATAGGTTCCTAACGTTCTTAAAAAACTGGCTAAATAAATATCTTCAAGCTCTCCATTTCCTTTTAAAATGGCAATAGTTTGCTTTTTATCTGAAGAAACTTTATGCATAGCATCTGCAAAAGCATACTCTAAATTTTGAATAGATCCTTGTAATTGCTGTTCTTGAGAGCTCGCTGATTGGCTTGCTAAAAGTGATACGTGTTCTGTTTTATTATTGTACGCTACGGTGGCCCAAGGAAAAATAACAGCTTCAGATACTTTACCTTCTTCTTGAACGGATAGGCGACTGGGTTGTAATCCTTGTTGTGTAAGTTCTTCAGCTTGATCTAAAGGATCAATAAATCTAAACTTAATGTTTTTATTGATAGCACTTAATTCTTCAAGATGTTGACGTGTTTCTGTCTGTAATCGTTTAAACTCAGACGGAAAATCGCCTTGAAGATATACTTTTATGATTGCTGGTTTATCAATATTTGCAAGAATATTTTCAGTGGTTTCAGATATAGTGTAGCGCTTATCATTTGTTAAGTCAAAACGCTTATAGAATTTGTTTGCTACTACATTTAGTAACACTAGTCCGACAAGTAAAACAATGGCTTTTGAGTATTTTTTCATTCTTGTTCTAATTTTAGTTTTGTTAAGAATAAAAAGAATACGGTAATACTTATAAAATAAAACAGATCACGGGTATTTAGTACACCTCTAGATATACTATTAAAATGTTCTTGCATGCCAAATTTTTCGATTCCGTTTAAAACATTCATGTCAGCTAAAGCGGCAAAACCATAATACATAAAAAATGATATACCAACAGCTAAAATAAAAGCTACGATTTGGTTATTAGATAATGTAGAAGTGAACAAACCAATGGCTGTATAGGCAGCAGCTAAAAATAGTAATCCAATGTAGGAACCTAAGGTACTACCTACATCTAAATTACCGATAGGATTTCCTAATGAATGAATACTATATGCATAGATTAGTGTTGGTAGTAATGCCAAAATAATTAAAACCAGCGCACCAAAAAATTTTCCGAGTACTATTTGCCAATCTGTTACGGGTTTTGTCTTCAAAATTTCGATGGTACCTAATCGAAATTCATCAGAAAAACTACGCATAGTAACAGCAGGTATTAAAAACAAAAAGAACCACGGAACTATAAAGAAAAAGCCGTTTAAATCTGCAAAACCAGCATTTAAAATATTAAAATCACCTTTAAATACCCATAAGAAAAGTCCGTTTATGAGTAGAAATACTGCAATCACCAGATAGCCTATAGGTGATGCAAAAAATGAATTGAGTTCTTTCTTTAAGATTGCTAACACAGTTACATTATTTATTATTTTCACTAATCACTAATCACTAATCACTAATCACTAATCACTAATCACTAATCACTAATCACTAATCACTAATCACTAATCACTAATCACTAATCACTAATCACTAATCACTAATCACTATTTTATCTACACTCCAAGCTTCAGGTTTATCATTAAATAGTACTTTAGTTTTTGCCCAAACACCTTTAAAAAGCTCAGATTGTCGATACTTTTCTAGGTCTTTTTCTGTTTTCCAATAGCTATAGGTAAAAAAGACATTTGTATTATTTTTATCTCTATACAATTCTAATAATTCACACCCATTAAAAGCACGAATTTTGGCTTTATTTTGATCAAAATTTTCTAAAAATACATCAATCTTTTCAGGTTGAAAACTCATTTTTACAATACGTACAAACATACTATTTAAATCTTACGGTTACAGTATCTCGGTAATCTAAGCCTAATAGACTTGACGCGCCACCAACGGTTTTAAGATTACTCTTATAAATAGCTATTTCAAGAAAATCTGCCGAATTAAAAATGGCAAGCTTTTTACCATCATCTAAACGTTGATCTTGTGGAATCTCAAAATTTACAATCTCATTATATTGCCTAAATACCTTATTAAACGAATAATTTCGTGCAATGACTTCAAAAGCTCTTCCTTTACCTATATCATTAAATAGCTTTTTACTGATATTACTAATTACATTACCATAGTTGTCTATGTAGATAATACTACCAACAATTTGTGTTTTGTCCTCATTAATAAATGGATGTACTTCGGTAAGTTGTTTGTACTCAGTAATCTCTTTGCCAATAACTTCTAAAGTGCCTCCACGCGCAATGTGACAAGCAACTTTTACAAACACATCTAAGACGTTAAAGCTACTCACGATTGCATTATGAATGGTGATCTCAACAAGTTTTTCAGGTTTTATTTCTGAAGCGATCATCGAAATAACACCATTATCTGGACATATAAAAAAATGATCGTCTAGTTTTAGCGCAATATGCTTATTTTCTACACTTAATTCTGAATCTACGCCAATAATATGAATGCTTCCTTTCGGAAAGTTTTTATAAGCGTTTTTAACAATATACGCTGTTTCAGTAATATTGAATGGAGAAACCTCATGCGAAATATCAATTACATTAACAGTGTCTAACTCATTGAAAATAGCACCTTTAATAGCGCCTACAAAATGATCTTTAATTCCGAAATCTGTCGTTAAAGTTATTAAAGGCATTTGTTAATTATTTCCTTATTGTAGATTGGGTTCCTAATGTAAAAAGTGTAACTTTATTGTGCAAATCTAATCAATTAAAGGTTATGAATTTGTAGTTTAAACGCTAGTTTTTAACATAAAATAAACATAAAAAAGTTTCATTTGAACGAAAGAATTATCGAATTAACTGAAATAAATCCTAAGGATTTTTTTGGTACCCAGAACAGTAACATTGAGCAACTCAAAAAATACTTTCCTAAAATAAAAGTTGTTGCTCGTGGAAGTAAGATTAAAATTTATGGTGAACAAGAATTATTAAACGAATTTGAAAAGCGTTTAGAAATGCTTATCAATCATTTTAATAAGTACAATAAACTAGACGAAAATAGTATTGAACGTCTATTAACCTCAAATGGAGGTGAAGAAAGGCGTTCTAGTAAAGCAAACGAGGTATTAGTACATGGCGTAAGCGGAAAACTTATTAAAGCACAGACTGCCAATCAACGGAAAATGGTAGAAGCTATGCTGAAGAATGATATGTTATTTGCTGTGGGGCCTGCAGGTACTGGTAAAACATACACAGCAGTTGCATTAGCAGTAAAGGCATTAAAAGAAAAAGAAGTTCGAAGAATTATCTTAACAAGACCTGCCGTTGAGTCTGGAGAGAATTTAGGGTTTTTGCCGGGAGATCTTAAAGAAAAGTTAGATCCTTATATGCAACCTTTATATGATGCATTACGCGATATGATTGCGCCAGAGAAATTAGCTTCGTATATAGAAACTGGTGTTATACAAATTGCCCCACTGGCTTTTATGCGCGGCAGAACTTTAGATAATGCTTTTGTTATTTTAGATGAAGCTCAAAATACCACACATGCGCAGATGAAAATGTTCTTAACGCGCATGGGGAAACATGCTAAGTTTATTATTACGGGAGATCCAGGTCAGATAGATTTACCTAGAAAACAGGTTTCTGGCTTAAAAGAATCTTTATTAGCGCTTAAGGATATTAAAGGTATTGCGATGGTGTATCTTGATGATAAAGATGTAATACGTCATCGATTAGTAAAAGAGGTTATTGCAGCTTACAAAGGAATAGAGACAGAGTAAAATTCTATTGTTTCTATTGCTCTTATAGCGTACTTTTGCGCCTACAACATAATTGTATGAATACCATTAACAAAACCAACTTTGCTTTTTTAGGACAAAAATCGATATACCGAGGAAAAGTAAGAGAAGTATATACTATCAATGATGCGTTATTAGTCATGGTAGCTACCGATAGACTTTCAGCTTTTGATGTGATTATGCCACGACAAATACCTTACAAAGGGCAGATATTAAATCAAATAGCTGCTAAAATGATGGAAGCTACAGCTGATATTGTTCCGAATTGGATCATAGCCACGCCTGATCCCAACGTAGCTGTTGGACATTTATGCGAACCTTTTAAGGTAGAAATGGTGATTCGAGGTTATCTTTCTGGGCATGCAGCTCGTGAGTACAAAGTAGGAAAGCGAAAACTATGTGGAGTTGTGATGCCCGATGGAATGCAAGAAAATGATAAATTTCCTGAGCCAATTATAACACCTTCTACCAAAGCTGCAAATGGTGAACACGACGAAGATATTTCACGTGAAGATATTTTAACTAATGGGATTGTTAGTAAAGAAGATTATGAAGTTTTAGAAGATTATACTCGAAAATTATTTAAAAGAGGAACAGAATTAGCAGCCGATCGCGGATTAATTTTAGTAGATACCAAGTACGAGTTTGGTAAAACCAAAAATGGAGAAATTGTATTGATTGATGAGATTCATACTCCAGATTCATCACGCTATTTTTATGCCGAAGGTTATGAAACACAACAGGCTAGAGGAGAGGCGCAGAAACAACTTTCTAAAGAATTTGTGAGACAGTGGTTGATCGCTAATGGTTTTCAAGGAAAAGAAGGACAGCAAATACCGGAAATGTCTGATGAAAAGATTATAGAAATATCTAATAGGTATATAGAGTTATATGAAAATATTACAGGAGAAATATTTGTAAAAGCAGACCTTACTTATATTGAGAAACGTATTGAAAGGAATGTAAATAATTACTTAAGTTCTAAACAATGAGTGATATTACACTAACGACTCCGGGTTTATTGTTCTCTGCCATTTCTTTATTGCTGCTGGCTTATACAAATAGATTTTTAGCGATTGCTGCGTTGATTAGAAAGTTGTTTAGTGAATATCAACTACATCCCGATAAATTGGTATTTGGGCAAATTCAAAATTTAAGAAAGCGAGTGCAATTAATTAAAAGTATGCAGATTTGGGGCGTGTTAAGCTTATTTTTATGTGTACTGTGTATGTTTTTAATTTTTGCCGATAATCAACGCTTAGGTAAATGGGTGTTTGGAATAGGTTTGTTGTTTCTATTAGTATCGTTAGGTATATCAATTAGAGAAATTCAAATTTCTGTAAAGGCCTTAAATATTCGATTAGAAAATATGGATAAAACTAAGCAGGAATAGCCTGTAGAATATCTAATTGCTCCATACATTTTCTCATTTCTTGATACGTCCTCTCAATATCATTATCTAATCCAATAGAAAAACGTATTAGCCCATCAGATAAACCCATTTCTATTTGTTCATCTTCAGGTATTTCAGAAGAAGTTGAGGTACCAGGAGCAGAGAATAAGGTTTTGTAAAAACCTAAACTTACGGCAAGATATCCTAAATTATGATTTTGCATTAACTCCATGAGCTCATTGGCTCTATCTAAGGAACCTACATCGATTGTTAGCATACCACCAAACCCATACTCATCATTCATCATGGTTTTGAATAGTTTATGAGAAGGGTGAGATTTCAATCCTGGATATACCGTTTTGATTCCGTCGTTTTCAAATTTTTCAGCCAAGTACGCCGCATTTTTGCTATGCTGTTTCATGCGTATGTGCAGTGTGCGTAGGTTTTTAAGTACAGAAGCGGCACGTAAACTATCCATGGTTGAACCTAATAGCATACAGGCACCATCATTTACGTTGCGAAGTGTGTCTATAAACTCTTGAGTTCCGCAAATTACACCTCCTACAGTATCAGATGAACCATTAATAAATTTGGTTAAACTATGTATTACGACATCGGCTCCAAGTTTTGCCGGAGAAATTGATAGTGGAGAAAAGGTATTATCAACAACCAATTTAAGATTGTGCTTTTTAGCTAATTTGGCTAAACCTTTAATGTCTGCAACTTCTAATAAAGGATTACTTACAGTTTCACAATAGATAACCTTTGTGTTCTTAGTAATTGAGGCTTCAACGATATCTAATTTAGTGATATCAACAAAAGAGGTTTGAATGTTTAACTTGGGTGCAAAATTCTTTAGAAAAGCATAGGTACCACCATAGATGGTTCTGCTTGATACGACATGGTCGCCTGCTTCGCATAATTGCAATAAGACTGGAGTTATTGCACCCATACCAGAAGCAGAAATATTGGCAGTTTCTGTACCTTCCATAGCAGCTAGTGCTTCACCTAAATATAGATTAGAAGGTGTAGAGTGACGTGAATATAAATAGCACCCGTCTGCATTACCTTCAAAGGTATCAAACATGGTTTTTGCAGATAAAAAAGTATATGTTGAAGAATCTGAAATGGAAGGATTTACACCTCCAAATTCACCAAAGTATTGTAAATCTTGAATATTATTTGCTGGTTTGAACTCCATAATCTATTAAAATTTGGAGGTAAATCTAAGTTATTGTAGTTTTAAAATCAATATAAATACTATTATTTAGATTATTTTTCTATTTTTATACGTAATAAGTGATAATTATTCTTTGCATGATTCTCATGGACTATTATTTTAGATAAATTTTCGGTATGCAATTAGATGAAATAGATAAAAAGCTTCTGGGTCTTTTACAGGCGAATAGTAAACGTACGCATAAGCAACTTTCGCTGCGTTTAAACCTTTCTGCCACAGCTATTCATGAGCGAATTAAAAAATTAGAACGTGAAGGGGTGATTCAAAAATATATAGCATTAATTGACAAAGAGAAGATCAATCGTGGTTTTATGGTGTTATGTCATATTAAACTTATACAACATAGCAATGAATATCTTACAAAGTTTGAAAGAGAGGTTATAAAATTAGAGGAGGTTTTAGAGTGTTTTAATGTGAGTGGTGATTACGATTATATTTTAAAAGTAGTTGTAAAAAACATGAAGGCATATCGTGAATTTATCAATAAAAAGCTAACTAAGTTACAATTCATTGGAAGTACACAAAGCACATTTATCATTAGTGAGCTAAAGAATAGTACCGAAGTAATAATATAAAAAAACCGGCCTAAAGACCGGTTTAACATGAAAAAATTACTTTTTGGCATTATCACCACAATAGTAATATCGTCGTAAATGAGTGTATTCTTTAGATTGTCGAAAAATTTTCTTGTTCTAAACTTTATATCCCATTTTGTTCTGTCTATTTCGAATTCTCTACTTTTAAAGTGATCTACAAATTTCTTGTTCATACCTTTAGATTTGATATTTAGTACTAGAATGGTATTCATGTCTAATATAAAATCACCCCCAACCAGTTTATCATCATTAAAAGTTAGAGTTCCTTCAGAGGTACCTAAAGTACCATTACGTGTTCTGCCTGGTTTAAAACCTACCTACATTACAGTTGAATCTTCGCTTATAGTTTTGTAAGTAGTAGATTTTATGGTTTTAAATGAGATAAATGTTACTATAAGAATAAATAGCGATAAAATTATTTTTCTTATTATAATTATTTTATAGATCTCTTTAATTAAGTCGATTATAAATAGAATACTTACAATTAAAAAACCTCGAATGTTAGTTCGAGGTTTTCATATTTATTCCATAAAAGGGGAATAAAAAACAGAAACTAGTTCTTTACTTGTTTTTTAAACTTATCAAAATTTGATTCTTCTTTTTTCTTAGGCCAGCTATTGTTTTCTAGGTCAATATCTGCTGTTTCTAAATCGGGATCTACAGTGACTGCAACAATTTTCTTAGAAGTTGCATATACTTTAGAAACCTCCTTATCATGTTTATTCCAGATTTGCGCAGGATATTTCTTGCGCTCTTTAGTACCATCTTCGTAAGTAATATCTACTATTAAGGGTAATACTAAACCACCTGGTTTTTCATAGGTAATTTCATAGAAATAATTAGGAGCTTCTTTAAGTCCTACTTTTTCATCTTCAGATAATGAAGCCATATAATCTTGTAAGAACTTTACATCATTTACTTTTTTTGCATCTTTTGCAGTTGTAGGATCTCCTTCAGCAAAATAGACCAATTTACCCTCATAATCTTTAAGATTCATTCCGAATCGTTTTGCATCTGCTTTTGCTTTCTCTGTAGGGGTTTCAGTTAAATAATAACTTTTTACTGATTTTACACCTTGATCATTATAATCTGTAGTATAGAACCATCCCCTCCAAAACCAATCTAAATCCATAGCAGAAGCATCTTCCATTGATCTAAAGAAATCTGCAGGAGTAGGATGTTTAAATTTCCATCTTTTTGAATACGTTCTAAAGGCTTCATCAAATAATTCTGGTCCCATAATTGTCTGACGTAACATCCATAAACCAGCGGCTGGTTTAGAGTATGCGTTAGGGCCGAAATTAAACACATTATCGCCTTGAGACATAATTGGTGAAAGTCTATCTTGATCTAAGCTCATATAGCGAACCATATCTTTCGGTAAACTTCTAGTATTGAAATTAGGATCGTAATCATACTCTGCAATCATTTCTACAAAAGAGTTAATGCCTTCATCCATCCAGGTCCACTGGCGTTCATCAGAATTTACGATCATGGGGAAGAAGTTATGACCAACTTCGTGTGTGATCACACCAATCATTCCGTCTCTAACTCTGTCTGAATAGGTTCCATCTGGGTTTGGGCGGCCAAAATTAAAACAGATCATTGGATACTCCATACCTTGACGTTTGGCATGCACTGAAATGGCTTTACTGTATGGATAATCGAATGTCATTTTAGAATATTCTTCTAAGGTATTGGCAACAACACGTGTTGAATGTTCTTCCCATAAAGGATTTCCTTCTTTTGGATACATAGAAACGGCCATCACGGTTTTACCATTTATATCAACTGCCATGGCATCCCAAATATATTTACGAGAAGAGGCAAAAGCAAAATCACGTACATTCTTAGCATTAAAATGCCATGTTTTCATTTTTTTTGATCTTTCTTTTTCAGCTTTTTCAGCTTCTTCTTGTGTTACAATAAACACAGGATCTTTAAATGACTTTCTAGCTTGTGCCCAACGCTTTTTTTGCTCTTTGGTTAAAACTTTATCTTCATTTTGCAATTCTCCAGTAGCATCTACTATATGATCTGAAGGTACTGTAAGCTTTACATCATAATCACCAAACTCTAATGCCCATTCGCTACGTCCCCAGAATTGCATGTTCTGCCATCCTTCTACGTTGTCATATACACAAAGTCTTGGAAAGAATTGAGCAACTGTATAATTGTTATTCCCGTCGGGAAATGCTTCATAGCCAGAACGACCTCCTATTTCTACATAATTAGGAATATTAAACCACCACTTAATTTTAAACACAAATTTTTCACCAGGCTTTAAAGCTTTAGGTAGGTTAATTCGCATCATAGTTCTGTTTATAGTGTGCGAAAGTGGAGAGCCATCAGCGTTTTGAACATGCTCAATATTAAATCCACCTTCAAAAGGCTTCTGTAAATAATTCTTCGTAAAAGTTTTAGGCCCATTAAACGAACTATTAAAACTTTCTGCCTGAATATCTGGAGATTTTGAATCTGGCGCTCTTACATTTTGATCTAGCTGTAACCATAAATATTCTAATGCATCTTTTGAATTATTGTGGTAGGTTATTGTTTCATCACCATATAATCTACTTTTCTCTTCATCTAATTTAAGATTCATCACATAATCAACCTTTTGTTGCGTGTATTCATAGCCTGGCGCACCAGAGGCAGTATGTTGTGAATTGGGAGTAGGTAACTCGTCTTTTAATTGTCTGAATTTACTGATGTTGTAGTGCCCTAGTTTTCTTTCTTTTTTTTCTTTCTCTTGGGCAAAAGAGAAAGAATTTATCAAAAGAAATGAAACTAATAAATAGCCTAATTTTCTCATTATCATTTATGTTATATTATTCGGATGGTGAAATTACTTATTTATAGTGATAATTAACAGTGAATTATTAAAACTTTAACAAATCTTTATCACTATTTTTGGTTAAAATAAAAGACTTCTTTTTACCATTGATGGCGAGCTTTATGATATTTTGTTGATCATTAAAAGTCTCCATTAGTATTTTATTTTTTATCTCAATAGATTTGATATTAGAGATATCAGTAACTTCTATGTAAAGTACAATTTCATCATCATCATATTCTTTACCTAAAAAATCATATTTCATTTTTTTGTCATTGATAAAAACGAAAAATTTATCTGCGATATATTTAGAGACATATTCATCTGTATCTTTTAATTCGTTATCGGTGTGTAATTTTGAATCTATAGCATATTGAGTATTTAATGCCTTTTCGAGGTCATCTATAAAAATACGTGATGTGATTTGTATTGATTTAGATTTTTCTGAGTACTTTATTTTAGTAAAACTAATATAATATTTATGTAACCCAAATGCTAACAGCGGAAGAATTAAAACTAAAAATAAATATTTCTTTATTGGATTCATAACTTGTTTTTTGTGTGTAAACATAGGTTCTTTTGCAAAAAATATTCCAAAACATTATTCTTTAATTTCTTTTAGAAATTTTTTGCTTTGCTGTATAAAGATCTCAGTGACTTCTAACAATTTATTTTCATTGAATAATATTATAGTATTAAACTGATTGCAATAATCAATAAAGTAATCAATTTGTTTTGCAGGAATCTTTAAATTATAAATGAAAAAATCTTCCTTAAAATATTGCTTTATTTTTTTGATAGTACCGAGGTTGTTTTCATTTCTTTTATCATTTTGGATTAGCTCTTGTAGCTTCCTGTCTTTCTTTCGTTTGCCAGAAAAAATATAGTACAAATTGTTAATTCCTCCTTTTTCACCCAATAGAGGGCTTACTATTAATGCATCCAAAACAGTGATAGGAACACTAGCTTTAGTGTGTCTATCTATTCTTGCATCTAGTTTTGTTTTAGGCTTTTTTGCAGCATTTGGTAAACCTAATTCTATGGCAATGTTATTACGCTCAAGTCGTACTTCACTTAATTTGTTTGTTTGAATTCTTAATCTAATAATTACTTGTAGTTTTTGTAAATCTTGAGGTACTACAATGCGCTGATACGGCTCAAATTGTATGGCAGAGAAAACTAGTGTGTCATTTAATTGAGCTGGAATTTCAAATTCACCAGCCTCATTAGTTAATGCTACTCTTTGATTATTTTTATTGATGATATGAATATTCTCAACAGAAATGGAATCATTGACTACTTTACCATTAAAAATGCTATTTTTTTGTTGTCCTATGATATTTGTAGTTACACATGCAAGCAATATAATTAAACTATTTCTTCTCATGTTTTATAGTTTCTATAAATACAATGCTTTCGGTTAACATTAATTCAATAAGTTCAATTTCTTGATTTTGTAGATAAAGATTTGCCATCCCTTTTTTCATACAATGTGCAATAAAATTATCGATTTCTAAAGCAGGTATTTTTAGCGTATAAATAAAGAAATCTTTTTTAAAATGTTTTTTTATTTTTTCTGCCGTTTCCTCATTACTCAATCTTATTTTATCTTCATAGCGTAATTTTTGAAGTTTACGATCTTTTTTTCGTTGACCAGAAAGGATGTAATACAAATTATCTATCCCTCCTGCACCACCAATAAGTGTAGTCAAAACTACTAATGGTAAACTAGCTTTAGAGTGCCCATCTATTCTTGCATCTAATTTTGTTTTAGGTTTTTTTGCAGCATTTGGTAAACCTAATTCTATGGCAATGTTGTTACGCTCAAGTCGTACTTCACTTAATTCGTTTGTTTGAATTCTTAATCGAATAATTACTTGTAATTTTTGTAAATCTTGAGGCACTACGATACGCTGATAAGGTTCAAATTGAACCGCAGAAAAAACTAACGTATCATTTAATTGTACGGGAATTTCAAATTCACCCAACCTATTCGTCAATGCAACTCGTCGATTGTTTTTATTGATGATATGAATATTCTCAACAGAAACAGAATCATTGACTACTTTACCATTAAAAATGGCATTTTTTTCTTGAGCTGCTAAACTGTGAGTAATAAAAAATATTATGATAAGTATATTAGTTTTCATCTTTTTTTAGGGTTTCTAAAAATACATTACTTTCTTTTATTAGTGTGTTGATAAGTTCAGTTTTTTTATTTGTACGATATAAATGAATTATCTTTTTATCTT